>JAFOLN010000012.1 GCA_017419325.1 Clostridia bacterium | reverse complement strand
GGTGCAGTCCTCGCCCTCGCGCTCGAAGTTCAGGTTAATAAGAAGGGCGCGGTTCCCACCCGAGACGTGGCTGCCGAAAAGATACGACCAGTATTCAAGCGAATAGTCGTTTCCGAGGCTGTAATAAAATGAGATTATGGACTCGTCCTCGAATTTGTCCGCGTTGACCGCGCCGTAGCCGCCGCCCGGCAGAGTGCCCGAGGCGAGAATGCGCCCGAAATATACGCCCGACGGCTCATGCTTTGCGCCGAAGACGGGGTAATTCGGGCCGGGCGTGTCGGTGACGGCGTATATTTCCGTATTGGGGCTTAAGTCCTTATACGTCGTTTTGAACGTGGTGGTGGACTCGTTCGCCGAAGCGGGAACGAGGAGCACCGACAGGATGAACGCCGCCGAAAGCAGCGCCGCAAATTTTTTCTTCCTGTGATCGCCTCCTGTGACAAAGCGCGCCCCGATATTCGGTCGGGGCGCGCGTAATATCCTGTGCTGTATTTCTCTTTTAAAGCTCGATGGGCTTTAACGCGTCTCTGTAAAGCTGCTCTATATCGGCGGCGGTAGAGGTGCGCGGGTTCATGCGCCAGCTGCTTACCTGGCTGCCCTTCATGGCGTCTATCGCCATTGCGGGGATGTGCGTCTCGTCAACGCCAACCTTCGAGAGCGACTCGGGGATGCCGATGGACTTCGCAAGCTCAACTACCTCTTCAACGAGCATGGAGGGCTCGAAGTAGCCTATATCGCCGTCGGATGCGCGGATATATTCGTAAATCGTGAGATAACGGTTGTCCTTGTCGGCAATCGCGTTGAACTTCAGCGCGTGCGGCAGAAGGATGGCGTTAGCTATGCCGTGGGGCACGTTATAGTAGCCGCCCAGCGGGTGAGCCATTGCGTGAGCCATGCCGAGATAGCCCCAAGAGAATGCGATGCCCGCGAAGTTGGAGCCGAGCATCATGCCGGATGCAGCCTCGATGTCGGAGCGGTCCGCAACGAAGCGGCGAAGATATCTTCCGATGTATTCCATAGCCTTCTGGCCCATAGCGTCGGAGAAGGGCGTTGCGCCTCTCGAGATGTAGGACTCAACCGCATGGGTGAGCGCGTCCATACCGGTGGAAGCGGCAACAATGGGCGGGAGCTTCGTTATAAGCTCGGGGTCAAGAAGTATGATGGACGGCGTTAATTTGCCGGAAACTATCGAATACTTGAAGTTGGTCTTTCTGTTGGTGATAACGGCGAAGATGGTGTTCTCACTACCGGTGCCGGCTGTGGTGGGGATGGCTACGATGGGAGGAATGGGGTTCTTGAAAAGGTCTATGCCGCCGGCGTAATCCTCGGGATTGCCGGGGTTGGTAGCCATGACTGCCGCAGCCTTGCCGGTGTCCATGGGGCTGCCGCCGCCTAAGCAGATTATGGTCTCAAGCTTGTTTGCCTTGAATACCTCGGCCGCCTTGAGAACGGTCTCGGAAGACGGGTTTGGCTCAACGTCCAGAAACTTTTCATACGTTATGCCCGCCTTTGTAAGGATATCTTCCACCGTCTGAACAACGCCTGCCTTTTCAAGGCCGCGGTCGGATATGAGAAGCGCGCGGTTCATATTCTTTGCCTTGAGCCTGTCGCCCAAAGAGTTGATGCAGCCCGCACCGAAAGAAACGAGACCGGGTACGGCAAAATTGAAGTTCTTAATCATGTTTTATTCCTCCTTTTGATGTGTTTTATATTGAATTAAAAATATTCTATATTAAATTATAACCAACCTTTTCTCTTAAAGTCAATAATTTATCGCGAAAATATAAAAAAATACTGAAACAGTCCGACGTTGTTTGTTCAAAAAACCGAATTTTGACAAGAGGAAATAAAAAAACCGCGGCCGCATGGTGAGAGCGTCATGGAACCGCTCTCGTGACAACACAAAAAGGGCTGCAGCGAATTTTCTTCGCTGCAGCCCACTTTCTTTTTCCCCTCTTACTTATACGAATCCTTGAGTATCTGTATTCTCTGCTCCTTCGATATCTTCGCGGGGTCGGCGTTTAAGGTGAATATGTTCGTCTTGAACGCGTTGTCCACGTATTCCTCGAAGCGGTCGGGGGTGATGCCGTAGTCGCTCATCTTTAAATCCGCAACGCCGCAGTCCTCGATAAGCTTTGCAAGTGCGTCAACAAAGTCCATGGCCTTCGTCGCGTCCTTAACGCCCATGGCCTTTGCCATGTTTATCATCTTTTCGTCGCATGCGCCAAGGTCTGCGAACATCTTGTAATAAGCCACGCTCATCATGATAAGGCCCGCGCCGTGGGGCAGGTCGGGATGGTAAGCGCTCAGCGCATGCTCAAGGCCGTGGTTTCCGGCGAGGAGCGTAAGCGCCTCAACTATGCCCGCAAGGGTGGAGCCTAAAGCCACGTCCTCGCGCGCCTGCGCGTTCGAGCCGTCATTTACGGCTGCCGCAAGGCCCTTTGCGATATGCTCTATTGCCTTCAGCGAATATATCTGGCTGTTGAAGTTGGAGTAGGTGCTAATATAGCCCTCGGTCGCATGGAAGAGCGCGTCGAAGCCCTGATATGCGGTAAGCTTCGGGGGAACGGTCATCATAAGGTCGGGGTCTACTATGGCGATGGTGGGATAGGTGTCGTCGTTGCCCATGCCTATCTTTTCATTCTGCTCGTTCGTTGCGACGCCCCACTGGTCGGCCTCTGTGCCGGTGCCCGCGGTGGTGGGGATGGCTATGATGGGCAGAGCCTTGCTTTTCGCCATCGTGCGCTTGCCGGTGCCGCCTATTGCGTAATCCCAGAGGCTTCCCTCATTCGTCGCAAGCAGGGCGATAAGCTTCGCCGAGTCTATGGAGCTGCCGCCGCCGAGACCCACAACAACGTCGCAGCCGTTCTCACGGGCAAAACGCGCGCCCTCCTCGATGTCAACGGAGCGGGGATTGGGCTTTACCTTGTCGAATATAACGTGACCGATGCCGGCTTTGTCAAGCTGCTCCTCCACGCGGGCAAGATAGCCGTTCACGCGAACGGATTTGCCGGAGGAGATAACGATAAGCGCCTTTTTTCCGGGCAGGCCGCGCTTGTGCATCTCATTTAATGAGCCTCTTCCGAAAAAAATCTTGGTAGGAACGAAAAACTTAAACTTCACCTTATTCAACTCTCCTTTATATCTTTACTTTTTTTGTATATTATACAGAAAACTCGCGGGTAAATCAAGCCTAATCGCAATATAGTGCGAAATATGTTATTTCCCCAAAAATCTGCTGCTTAAATTCTGCGGCAGCATGAGGGCGTGTCCCCGCTGTATCATGGAATAGAGCTTGAACGCCACAAGATCGGGCGCATACGAAAGCTCGCGGCACATGGTAAAATAGTCCGTGCCGCTTCCCGCAAGGGAAAGCACGTCCGCGTCGGATATGAGCATTTCGGCGGCGAAAAGGTTCGCCTGATATTCGGGCTTCGAGGTCATCTCGTAAAGGGAAAAATCCCTGAGCACCGCCGCGGAGGCAAGACTGCGGTGCAGGCGGTCGTGACCCAGCTCATGGGCGCATACGATGCGCTTGTCGTGTTCGCTCAGGTTCGCGTTTATCACGATGAACCGCTGGCGGTTCATGACGCAGTAAAAGCCCTTGAGCTTCTTAAAGTCCGCCCTCTCGCGCACGTCGATATTGAGCGCGCGGCATATAATAAACGGGTCGTTCGTTTTGTATTTCGCCTTAAGACGGCTGACCTCCTTGAATATATATTCTCTCATAGGGGCAAAGCATCTCCTTCGGGCTTATTTGAACCTGTCGGGCGAGAATTTTTTCGCCTTGCGCTTCGAGTCGAAATATATCTCCATTATGGCCTGCATGAACGCCTCGCGGTCCTCCTCGTCGAGACCGCCGCCCGCGAAAAGGGCGCTCGTCTGCGCTATTATGCTTTTGGCCTGCTCGACTCCGCGGCGGCCGTAGCTTGCTCCGGCGTCCTGCACAAATTCGTCCTCCGTGGAGAAAAGCTGTCTCGGCTCGCACCCGAAAACATCGCACAGCTTCATCACCACGGCCTGGTTCTTCGGATAGGAGCGCCCCGCCTCGTAATTCTGAAGGGTGCGCATCGTAACGCCCGCGGCGGCGGCAAGC
>JAFOLN010000088.1 GCA_017419325.1 Clostridia bacterium | reverse complement strand
GATATATACCGGGCCAATATGTGCAACAGTCTCCTTTGGCAATTTTACAAGATTTTCATATACTTCTTCATAGTTGGTGTTTACGCTTTTCAACTCTCTGCTTACGTATTCACACAGTTCCTTTAAATTTACTTTTATGCCTCGTCCGGTCCTTGTTTCAAATTCATGCGGAATCTTGTTGGTCAAATCTTTATAATCCATTTTTTTATAGACTATTGACCCATGAACTCCACTTTGTTTATGGTCAATACGATCAAACTTCCACCGCAGAATTAGCATGACGTCCTGTTCGGTAAATTCGCGGTTTTCTTCCAGTAAAGAATCTATCTTATCCTCTGCAAATTTGCTGTTACTCAAATAATAACACTGACTGTAAAAACGAACGAACTCGTCAATGTCTTCAATTGTCTGACCGTTTGGATAGAACGCTTGCATTTTTAACACTCCTTTTCTTTATATGTCTTCCGCTTCTTTTGTAATTTCCCCCGCGTGTCCGGCATACATCCATCATTCGTACATATTCTATCATTTACGGCATCATATTGCAACACAGGACGGGGGGTATTACTCCCATCCGGTGCAAAACAAATGCTTCGGGGCGGATGCGCCGCCCCCGAAAAACGCCCATTAGTCGCAGTCCCCGAAGAAGCAGCAGATTATCACGATAATAATGAATACCCACAGCACATTGTTCCGGTCAGAAAAGCCGTTCTTACAGCTCATGAGAGTCTCTCCTTATAAAAAATTCGTCCGCGTTTTGCGGCCTTCGCTGTATAATACGGCGCGGCGCTTTATTTTGTGAGGGAATTGTGGTATTTTTATATGGGTGATAAATGTGGAAAACGAGACCGTTATAAGAGACGTGAAAAACTTCGACATAAAGCAGATATTCGAGTGCGGGCAGGCCTTCCGCTTCGACCCCGCGCCCGGCGGCGGCTACGAGGGCGTGGCCTTCGGGCGTTACCTTCATGTGCGGGACGCGGACGGCGGCGTTTCAATAAACGCTTCACAGGCGGAGTTCGACGCCGTATGGCGCGATTACTTCGACCTTGACCGCGACTACGGGAAGATAATCGAGGCGCTGTCCCATGACGAGGTGATGCGCGCCGCCGCAAGCTACGGAAGCGGCATCCGCGTGCTCAATCAGGACACCTTCGAGTGCCTTGTCTCCTTCATCATCTCCCAGAGCAACAACATCCCCCGAATAAAGGGGATAATAGGGCGGCTGTGCGAATCCTTCGGCGAGCGCATAACCTCCCCCGACGGGCGCGCATTCTATACGTTCCCCACCCTTGAGCGGCTCTCCGGCGTATCGGCGGCCGACCTCGGCGTAATACGGGCGGGCTTTCGCGCAAAGTACATAAAGGACGCTGTGGACAAGGTGTGCTCCGGTGACGTTGACCTTGCAAGGCTTAAACAGATCGACGTTGCGGCAGGGTGACGAAGTGCGAAATATTGACAAAAAAATGGGGGCAAAATTTCCGTCGATATGCAGTTAATGTGATCTTTGGACGCTATGTTTGATGAGCATGATG
>JAFOLN010000011.1 GCA_017419325.1 Clostridia bacterium | reverse complement strand
GCCCCTTATATACCTTCTCAAGCTGGCTGCTCACCTGTCCGAATGACTCATTGAGGCGTTCGCTCAGCGTCTTTTGAAGCTTTTCCTCCACCACGCCGCGCATGGCGTCCAGCTTTTTGTTGTTGTCCTCCTGCATCGCGCCGAGCCGCGCCTCAACTGTGGAGCGTATGCCCGAAAGCTGCTGCTCATTCTGCTGTGCAAAGCCGCCCAAACGCTCCTCCATCTGCAGAAGCGATGCGGAAACGCTCTTCCCCAGAGACTCCTGCCCCAGGCGAAGATTCTCAGAAAACTCAGAAAGGCGTTTATCCTGCTGTCCGGAAAAGCCCGTAAGCCTGTCTCCCATCTGAAGAAGCGACGACGAAACATTCCCGCGCATGGCGTCCAGCTTTTTGCTGTTATCCTCCTGCATCGCGCCGAGCCTCGCCTCAACGGAGGCGCGGATATCCGAAAGCTGTCGGTCGTTCTGCTCGGAAAAGCCCTTGAGGCGTTCCTCCATCTGAAGAAGCGAAGCCGTCACGTTCTTTGAAAGCGTCTCCTGCCCCGCCCTGAGGCCTTCCGAAAGCTCATAAAGCCGCCTGTCCTGCACCTGCGCCGTCCGCGTTTGCGCGTCCGTTATTGCCGAACCGAACGACTGCATCATCTTTGACTGCGTTTCCGCGCTCTCAAGCCTGCCCGCCCGAAGCTCCGACTCCATAAGGCGTTTAAGCTCGCCCGCGAGCACGTCGCTTTTCCTTCGCTGCCCCATGAGCATGAATATGAGAAGCACTATGACGACAGCCATAAGAATGAGCGTTATTATAATAAGTATATTTGTAATATCCAATCCCTTTACCTCCTTTTATTCGATTATACCACATGTTCGCGCCTTTTCCCAAAAAACGATAAAAAATCCGCAGGCGGCACATCGGCCGCCTGCGGAAATGGTTCGGGAGGTTCTTTCGTCTTTACTCGGTCTCGGGGAAACCGCAGTTCGGGCATATGCCGTCCTCCATCGGCGTACCGCAGCGCGGGCAGTCCATAACGGGGCCTCCTTTCCGTTCAGATTATATCCTTATTATTATAATATCACGCCGGACGGACAAAAGCCGTCATTTTATAAAAAATATGCGGCCTTCTCCCTTTTCATAAAGCGGCCCCCGCGGGCATATACATTTCATGACCATAAAAGGGAGGCCGTCTTATGAAGGATCACATAGAAGAGCGCGTTCTGGAGCTTGCGCGCTACATAACGGAAACGAAGGCCACAGTCCGCGCCGCCGCCCGCGCGTTCGCGGTGTCGAAATCCACCGTACACAAGGACATGACCGAGCGGCTCTTTATACTTAACCGCACCATGTACCGCGAGGTGAAGGCGGTGCTTGAAAAGAACAAGTCGGAGCGCCACATTCGCGGCGGCGAGGCCACCCGCGCAAAATACCGCGCCGCAAAATAGGCGGCGGGAGTATCTTTTTTCCCCGCAATGTGTTATATTGTTCCTGTAACAATATACATAAAAATTTATACGCGGGAGGAAAACATGCTCTTTAAGAATATAACGATACTGGACGAGAACCTCGACGTAAAGAAAAATATGTTCGTATGCGTGCAGGACGGGCGCATATCGTACATCGGCGAAAGCGCGCCGGAGGGGTACGCGGGCGAGGTGTGCGACGGGAGCCGAAAGCTCCTTATGAGCGCCCTTTACAACATCCACGCCCACTCCCCCATGACGCTCCTTCGCGGCTACGGCGAGGGCATGGCGCTGTCCGACTGGCTCTTTACGAGGATATTCCCCTTTGAGGCGAAGATGAGCGAGCACGACGTTTACAATTCCATGCTCCTCGGCATTGCGGAGATGGTGAAGTACGGCACGGCCGCTTCCACCGAGATGTACTTCCACACCGACGCCATTGCCCGCGCCGCGTCTGAGACGGGCTTTAAGATAAACCTGTCGTCGGGCATAACAAGCTTCGACGGGAAGCCCCTTTCGGAGAACGCGAACTTTTTAAGCGAGAAAAAGAACTTCGAAACGATACACAAATCCTG
>JAFOLN010000010.1 GCA_017419325.1 Clostridia bacterium | reverse complement strand
GACAACAGGCTTTTCGCCACGGCGGCTCAGGTGGTGGGGGCGTGTTCCCTCATCCTTTACTGCCTCTGGGAGGGGCGCGCCCGCGTATTTCTGTCGGCGGCTCTCATCGTGCTTATGACGGCGGCGGGCCTCTTTATCGCAAACGACCCGATAGACGCATTGCTCTTTACGCTTAGCTTCGCCCTGCCGGGGCTATGCATCGGCATAAGCATAAGGCGGGGGCGCGACTTCGCGGAATATATGATACTCGGCGCGGCGCTGCTTCTCTTGGTGAGCATCCTCTCCGTAATCCACGACCTTGACCTGGCGGGTCTCCCCCGCACCGTGGACGCGGCGGTCGACTACCTCATGGAGCCGTCCATGGACATGCTGTCGCGGTATACGGCGATGCCGGGCGTACAGTCGAACGTTACGCTTGAGACGCTCGCTTCCGTTATGCGCCAGACGGCCATAGGAAGCTTCGTTGCCGCCGTGTTTTTAGAGATATTCTTCGCGTACACGCTTGCGGGGGCGCTAAACTACGCGCTTGACTTCAAGCGCCCCGGCTTTTTCGAGAGCCTTAAGCTTTTTAACATATCCCGCGTCGGCGGCATAATATTTATTATCTGCTCCATTGTGAACATATGGACGGCGGGGGAGAACCCGAACATATTCGCCTCGAACCTTTATACCATACTTGAGTATCCTCTGGCGCTGGGCGGCGCGGCGACGATATACCGCTTTTTGTCCATGTACGGCGCGAAAAAGCAGACGAAGCGCACGGTCACGGCCATCGTATGCATACTTACGGTGCTGCCCGTTCTTAATATTGCCGCGATAGTCTCATATATCGGCGCGCTCAACGCGATAATCCCGTTTACAATGCCCAAGGAGGGGCCGCCGGAGAAAAAATGATGAATACGTTCTTTCATATTATATAGAGGAGGTGCGTGCGAAAAAATGGACAGGTCGATATTCAAGGCGTTTACCGCCGGGTCAAGGATAATATTCATAGTGCTGGCGGCGTTCATCGTTATAAGCCTGTTTTTCAGCCCCGTGGTCTTCTGGATAGAGCTTATTGTCACTCTTGTGCTGCTCGCGTTCTATATCTACACGGTGCGAACGAAGCAGCGCGACCTTATAAAATACGTGGAGAGCATAACGTACAAGGCGGGGAGCACGGCGAAAAGCTCGCTCTTAAGCTTCCCCATGCCCATAGCCGTTATAGACGGCTCCGGCGAGCTTGCGTGGCACAACGAGATGTTCGCCCGCATGACGAACAGCGAATCCATGCCCCTTTTCGGCAGCAGGATATCCGATATATTCCCGGAGCTGGACGCGGAGAGCATTCTTGACGGCAGGCTTGAACAGCCCGCCCGCGTTGCCTTCGACAACCGCTGGTTCAACGTATACGTAAGCTCCCCCTCCGTTACGAAATCCCGCTCGGATACGCTTATCACCATGTATTTCTACGAAAATACCGACTACGTTTCCTTAAAGCAGGAGATGGCCGCGAAGAAATCGTCGGTGGGCATAATACTTATAGACAACTACGAGGAGCTGGTGTCGGGTCAGAAGGAGTCGGCGCTCAATATGGCGCTTTCCCGCCTCGACGAGCTTATAACCGTCTGGGTGACTAAAAGCGGCGGCGCCATTCAGAAGTACGAGCGTGACAGGTACTTTTTCGTGGCCGACGAAAGCTTCATGAAAAAGGCCATTGAGGAGAAGTTCTCGATCCTTTCCGAGGCGAAGACGAACACCGTGGGCCCGAACCGCCTGCCCGTGACGCTGAGCATCGGCATAGGGCGCGACCTTCAGACCTTCTTTGAGAAATTCGAGGCGGCGAAGAGCGCCATAGACATGGCGCTGGGGCGCGGCGGCGACCAGGTGGTAATAAAGACCCGCGGCTCCTTCGAGTACTTCGGCGGCAAGACCGAGGGCACCTCGAAGCGCACGAAGGTGCGCTCCCGCGTTGTTGCCACGGCGCTCCGTGAGCTTATAGTCATGGCCGACAGCGTTGTCATAATGGGTCACAAGTACGCAGACTACGACGCGCTGGGCGCGGCCATAGGACTATACCGCGCCTGCCGTAACTTAAACACCAAGGCAAAGATAGTCATCGACCCCCAGAGCAACATGGTGGGGAAGATGCTTGAGCGGTTCAGACAGAAGGAGCTTTACGCCGGGGCGTTCATTACGCCCGAAACGGCGGAGGAATATATATCGGCGAAGTCGCTTCTTTGCATAGTGGACTCCCACCGCTACGACTACTGCGAGGCGCCCGCGCTCATAGGGCTAGCAAAGCACGTCGCGGTCATAGACCACCACAGAAAGAGCGAGCAGTTCATAGACAACGCGACGCTTTTATACCATGAGCCGTTCTTATCCTCCACCTGCGAGATGGTGACGGAGATGCTTCAGTATCTCGGAGACTCCGGGCGCATCGACCGCGACGAGGCGGAGGCTCTCCTTGCGGGCATAATGCTCGACACGAAGAACTTCACGTTCAAGACGGGCGTTCGCACCTTTGAGGCGGCGGCGCACTTAAAGCGCTGCGGCGCCGACACCATCGCCGTGAAGCGGTTCTTCTCCACGGAGTTCAATAACTACCGTTTAAAGAGCGACATAGTGTCAAGCGCGAGGATTTATCACGACTGCACCGCCATCGCCGAATATGAGGCGGTCCCCGCCGATACGCCGCTCTCGCGGTTCAAGGAGTCGCTTTCCATGGCGGCGGACGAGCTTGTGTCCATATCCCAGGTGCAGGCGTCCTTCGTGGTGGGCGAATACGACGGAAAAACCCACATCTCCGCCCGCTCCATGGGCGAGATAAACGTGCAGATGATACTTGAAAGGCTCGGCGGCGGCGGCCATCAGACGATGGCGGGCGCGCAGCTTACCACCTCCGCCCCGGAGGCGGTAGAGCGGCTCAAGGCCGCGATAGACGCATATTTTGAAAGATAAAAAAACGCGAAAGGAGATAATATAAATGAAGGTGATATTACTTGAGGACGTGCGCGGAAAGGGCAAAAAGGGCGACGTTGTGAACGTGTCCGACGGCTACGCGAAGAATTTCCTCCTGCCCAAAAAGCTTGCGGTGGAGGCGAACGCCGTGAACATGAACGTGCTGGAGGGCCAGCGCGCCTCAAAGCAGCATAAGCGCGATATGGAGGAGGCTGCCGCAAGAGAGGCGGCAGAGAAGCTTTCGAGCATCGTTGTAAAGGTGCCCCAGAGGGGCGGCACCAGCGACCGCATCTTCGGCTCCGTTACGGCGAAGGAGATCGCGGAGGAGTTAAAGAAGCAGTTCGCCATTGAGATAGACAAAAGAAAGATAAGCCTTGACGAGCCCATAAAGAGCTTCGGCACGTATCAGCTTGACGCGAAGCTCTTCCCCGGCATCTCGGCAAAGATAAATGTCGAGGTCGTAAAGGTCGCCGACAAGGTATGACGCGAAATAATAAAACGGAGGCTTTAAATGGAACCCTTCGAGCTTGACAGAGCGCCCTATTCAAAGGAAGCGGAAATGTCGCTTCTCGGCGCGATACTTCTTGACGCGGGCGTCCTTGACGAGGTGCTTTCCCTCGTTTCGCCCGACGACTTTTACGAAAAAGAGAATAAACAGATATTTGAGACGCTCCTTCTCATGCAGGACGCGGGGCTTTCCATAGATTATGTAACCCTTATGGAGCAGCTCAAGGTCGCGGGCTACTTTGAGGAGGACTTCACGCGCCGCTACATACTGTCCCTTATGGACGCGGTGCCCACGACGAAGAACGCCCCGGCCTACGCCGCCATAATCCACGACAAGAGCGTTATGCGCCGCCTTATAGAGATGTCCGACGAGATACGCACCCACGCGGCGCTCTCCGACGACGAGGCAAAGACGCTCCTTGAATTCGCGGGGCAGCGCATAGCCGACCTCCAGAACGACAAGAAGGGCGGCAGCTTCGTAAGCATACGCGACGTCATGATGGAGGCGCTCATGCGCCTTCGCGAGATGCAGAGCGACCCCGACGCATTCCTCGGGATGAATGTGGGCTTTTCCGAGCTTGACAGGAAGCTTGTGGGCATTCAGCCCTCCGACCTTGTGTTCATCGCGGCGCGCCCCGGCATGGGCAAGACGAGCTTTGCCTTGAACATCGCGCAGAACGTGGCGCATAAGACGAAGAAGGAGGTCGCCATATTCTCCCTTGAGATGAGCTCCGCCCAGCTTGTGGAGCGAATGATATCAAGCGAGGCGAGAGTGGAGGCGAAGCGCCTCAAAACAGGGGAGCTTCAGAGCGACGACTGGACAAAGGTAACGCAGGCGGCCTCCGCCCTTTCGGAGAGCCGCATATTCATAAACGACGCCTCCGACATAACCGTGGGCCAGATGAAGAGCATGTGCCGCCGCTTTAAGGAGCTGGGGCTCGTTGTCATAGATTATCTTCAGCTCATGCGCTCCGGGGCGAAGCCCAGCGAGAACCGCGTGCAGGAGGTATCGGAGATATCCCGCTCCCTTAAGATAATGGCGAGGGAGCTTTCCGTGCCCGTTATATGCCTGTCGCAGCTTTCCCGCGCGCCGGAGGGACGAACGGACAAGCGTCCCCAGCTTTCCGACCTGAGAGAATCGGGCTCCATAGAGCAGGACGCGGACATGGTACTCATGCTCTTTCGCGAGGATTACTACAACAAGGAGACGGAGAAGCAGAACGTCTGCGAGGTAATCATAACGAAGAACCGCCACGGCGAAACGGGCGAGGTGGAGCTTTCGTGGGACGGACGCTATACACGGTTTGATACGATTGAAAGAAAATACGAAGATGAAGGATAAGCTTTTCGATGTTTTCCGAAATACAATAAAGACGCACGGCCTTCTCGACGATGGCGGCGGCGTGCTTATCGCGCTGTCGGGCGGGAGCGACTCCGTTGTGATGCTCCATCTTTTTTCGCGGCTTCGCGAAGAGTCGGGCATACGCCTTGAAGCGGCCCACATAAACCACATGATACGTAAGACGGCGGGGCGCGACGAGGATTTCTGCGCCGCGCTCTGCGAAAAATACGACATCCCGCTCCACATACGGCGAATTGACGTGCCCGCCCTTTCAAAGGAGCGGGGGATGGGGCTTGAGGAGTGCGGCCGTGAGGCGCGATACGAGGCATTCTCGGAGATAATGAAGGCGCGGGGACTTAACGCCTGCGCCACCGCCCACAACCGGGACGACAACGCCGAAACGATGATACTCAACTTCATCCGCGGCGCGTCGGGGCGCGGCCTTCGCGGAATACCGTACCGCCGGGGCGATATAATCCGCCCCATACTCGACATAAAGAAATCCGAGGTCACAGCCTACGCAGAGGAATGCGGCCTTTCGTTTGTGACGGACGAAACGAACGCCGACACCGCGTATACGCGCAACTTCGTGCGCCATGAGCTTATCCCCATGATTGAGCGCGTAAATCCGTCGTTTTCCGACACGGCGGCAAGAAACGCCGCCCTCTTCGCCCGCGACGAGGCATTCCTTCGCGCCGAGGCGGAGCGGGTCATGAAAAGGGGCGAAGACCGGGGCGCGTATATAGTCTTCGGGCGGGACGAGCTTTCCCGGCTTCCCGAAGCGGTGCTCTCCCGCGTCTGTGCGCTCTCGTGCGCCCGCGTGTCGGGAAGCGAGCCCGACTTTACCGCGGTATCCCGCGCCATGGCCGCCGTATATGAAAAGGAGGGCAATTTCACCGAGACCCTCTCCCACGGGGCTTGCCTTGAGTCGGCCTACGGGAAAATCTATTTTTTGAAGGAAATAAAGCCCGAAAGCTTTACGGCGCCTCTTGACAAAACGGAGGGCGAGCTTTATTTTTACGGCGCCGGGATAAAAATTTCCTATAGTGTTGAAAATTATGCGCATAATTTAAAAAAATTTAATGGCTTTTTATATATGGACTATGATATAATATCCTCTGAAGCTTTTTTTACGGAGCGAAGAGAGGGCGACGTTTTTTATCCCTACGGGGGAGCGGGCAAACGGAGCGTCAAGCGCTTTATGCAGGACGAGAAAATACCCGCTTTTCTTCGGGCGCGCCTTCCCGTGCTCAGAGCCGGCGGCGAGGTCGTGTGGGTGTGTCCCGTAATGCGCCCCGCAAGGGCGGCCGCCGTGACCGATAAAACGAAGCGGGTCATTTTGTTCAAGGTGTCGCCCGCGGGAAAAAACCAACATGGATAAAGGGGCCTTTTTTAATGCACAGGGACGTAAAAACAATACTTTACAGCGAGGAAGAGATAGCGAAGCGCGTCGCGGAGCTGGGCGCCGAGATAACGCGCGATTACAGAGGCTCAAAGCTTCTCTGCGTCGGCATTCTTAACGGCTCGGCGGTTTTTTTGAGCGATCTTATAAGAAAAATAGAGCTGCCCGTAAGGGTGGAGTTCATGGCGGCGTCGAGCTACGGCTCCGGCGCGGTCACCTCGGGGAAGGTAAACATAACCCACGACCTTAATTTCGACATAGCGGGCTGGGACGTTCTCATAGTTGAGGACATAATAGACACGGGGCTTACGCTTTCATACGTTAAGGAGCTTCTTTTGAAAAGAGGGCCGAAGAGCGTTAAGATCGCGTCCATATTCAACAAGCCCTCCCGCAGACGCACGGAGCTTAAAGCGGAATATACCGGATTTGACGTACCCGACGAGTTCATAGTGGGCTACGGCCTCGACTATGACAACCGTTACCGCAATCTCCCGTACATAGGGGTGCTCAGACCCGAAATATACAAATAGCATTTCAGGCATTAAAGGAGTGAAAACATTTGAAGAAAAATTTCCGGGCATACGGCTTTTATATAATTCTCATGATACTTCTTGTACTGGCCATTTCCACGATGCGTCAGCCCTCGACGGCGGAGAACACCGTTATGCCTTATTCCGAGCTGCGGCAGCTTTTCGCTGAGGAAAAGGTGTCGGAGTTCGCCCTCGACGGGCTTAACCTCACCGTTACCACAAACGAAGGCGAGGAGCTTATATTCCGCTTAAGAAGCGCGGATATGTTCATCGAGGACTTTAAGGACACATACAACCGTCAGTACGACGAGGGAATAATCAAGAGCTTTGACTTCCCGCAGGAGTTCCAGCCCTCCTGGTGGATGAGCATGATACCCTACGCGGTGTTCATGGTCATAATCATCGTGTTCTGGTTCTTTATGATGAACCAGTCCCAGGGCGGCGGAGGCGGCAAGGTCATGTCCTTCGGAAAATCGAAGGCGCGCCTTGCAATGGACAATCAGAAGAAGGTGACCTTCAACGACGTGGCCGGCGCGGACGAGGAGAAGGAGGAGTTAAAAGAGGTAGTCGAATTCTTAAAGGACTCCCACCGCTTCACGGAGCTGGGCGCGCGCATACCGAAGGGCGTGCTGCTCGTAGGCCCTCCCGGAACGGGTAAAACGCTTATCGCCAAGGCCGTATCCGGCGAGGCGGGCGTGCCGTTCTTCTCCATATCGGGCTCCGACTTCGTTGAGATGTTCGTCGGAGTGGGCGCGTCCCGCGTGCGCGACCTTTTCGACCAGGCTAAGAAAAATGCACCCTGCATCATATTCATAGATGAGATAGACGCCGTGGGACGTCACCGCGGCGCGGGTCTGGGCGGCGGCCACGACGAGCGCGAGCAGACCTTGAACCAGCTCCTCGTTGAGATGGACGGCTTCGGCGCGAACGAGGGCGTTATAGTCATCGCGGCTACGAACCGCGCCGACATACTTGACCCGGCGCTCCTTCGTCCCGGACGATTCGACCGCCAGATATACGTGGGCTATCCCGACGTTAAGGGACGCGAGGCGATACTTCACGTTCACGCCCGCAACAAGCCCTTCGACAAGGACGTGAACTTCGAGGTAGTCGCAAAGACGACGGCGGGCTTTACGGGAGCAGACCTTGCGAACCTTTTAAACGAAGCGGCTCTTCTTTCCGCAAGAAAGCACAAGCACTCCATCGGCATGGAGGAGCTTGAGGAGGCCATGATAAAGGTAATCGCGGGCCCGGAGAAGCATTCCCGCGTAATGACCGACAAGGCGAAGCGGCTCACGGCGTATCACGAGGCGGGTCACGCCATCGTTACGCGCCACCTTACCACCACCGACCCGGTGCATCAGATATCCATAATCCCCAGAGGACGCGCGGGCGGCTATACGCTGTCGCTTCCCAAGGAGGATAAGTCGTATATGTCGAAAAAGGAGATATTCGAGGGCATCGTGGTGCTTTTAGGCGGCAGAGTCGCGGAGCAGCTCGTGCTTGACGATATTTCGACGGGCGCGTCCAACGATATAGAGCGCGCCACCGCATCGGCACGCAGCATGGTCACCACCTACGGCATGAGCGACCGCATAGGCCCGATAAATTACGGTGACAACGGCGGCGAGGTGTTCTTAGGCCGCGACTTCTCGACGGGCAAGCATATAAGCGAGAAGATAACGAGCGAGATAGACGATGAGATAAGAAACATCATAACAAAGGCATACGAAAAGTGCACCGAGATACTTACCGAGCATATGAACGAGCTTCATATAATCGCCGCGGCGCTTATGGCCGAGGAAAAGCTGGACGGCGAACGCTTCGAGCTCCTTTTAACGAGCGACGACCCCATGTCGCTT
>JAFOLN010000087.1 GCA_017419325.1 Clostridia bacterium | reverse complement strand
TAAAGAAGCAGACGGCGCGCCAATGGCGCGCCGCCCGCATTAAAAAACGCACCGTTCATATAAGAACGGGCTGAAGCTGCCTTCCCGAAAGGGCATAAAAAACAGCCTCGGGGAGCTTTTTCATATCGGCTGTAAGCGACGATTCCTTCGCCGCGGGATCGTCCTGTCCGAAGGGTACGAAGTACACGTTCTTCGTGTTCATAAGAAGACCGATATTCTTCAGGTTCGCCGAAAGCGCATCGTTCGTGGAAGGCGCGATTATAACGGGACGTTTGTTGCGAAGCTGCGCCTTCGCGGCCATAGTGACCGAGGTATCGGTAACGCCCAGGGCGAGCTTTGCAAGCGTATTTCCCGTGCAGGGCGCAATGACGAGCGCGTCAAGAAGCCTTTTCGGGCCTATCGGCTCCGCTTCGGGTATGGTGTGAATGACTTTTTTGCCGCATGCGCTCTCAAGGCGCTCTGTATGCTCCCGCGCCGTTCCGAAGCGGGTATCCGTTTTATATGCGTTTTCCGACATTATGGGGACTACGCTGCAGCCTGCGGATAAAAGCCCCGAAAGTCCGTCAAAGGCTTTGAGGAACGTGCAGTAGGAGCCGCACATGGCAAAGCCTACGGTAAGCCCGTCAAGGCGTATATCGTCTTTCATTTGCTCATCTCCGTTTCGTCAAGCATATTTTCAATAGTGGACAGTATGATGCGCCCCGCCGCGGAGGGGGCCGTTTTCCCCGGCAGCGACAGCGCGCGAAGGGCCTTAATGCCCATTTCCTTCGCCGCATCAAGATCAACGCCCCCGGGAAGCGAGGCAAGGTCTATAATCACACATCCGTTTTTAACGCGGGAAATAAGGCGCCTGTCAAATATCATGTGCGGCACCGTGTTTACGATAATGTCAAAATCAAGCTCCGTATAATAAAGCTCACCCGTTTTTAAGGGACTCATGCCGAAGGCGGATATCCACGAAAGCGCCTCCGGCCGTCTTGCGCTTACAAAGACGTCCGCCCCCAAAAGGCGGAACCTTTCGGAAAGTATCTTCCCTATTCTTCCGTAGCCGCATATAAGGACGCGGCTGCCCATAATCGTGCCGTCTGTGTGCTCTATTGCCAAAGCAAGCGCGCCCTCGGCTGTGGGCACGGCGTTCATAACGGCAAATTCCTCGCGTTTCATGTAATCGTTTAAGATGAAGCCCGATTTTTCGGCCGCTTCGGCTGAAGCATTGTCGAATTTTCCGCCGAAGACCGTGGCTCCCTTCGGAATCACGCGAAAAAGCGCGTCGAAGGAGACGCTTTCATCGCTGTAGGGCGCGTTGAGCCTGCCTCCGACAAACGCCGGAAGCGGCAGTATCACGATGTCCGAGCCGTACAGCGCGTCTCTGCATATGGGCTGGGACGTAAAACGCCCGGGAAAGCTGCATTTTTCAAAGGCGCACAATACGACGTCGTTGTTCTGCATAAGAAGCCGCTCATATACGGCGAACTGCCGCATATCGCCTCCCACCACCGCGACCGAATGATTGCGTATCATATAATATACCTCCGGTTCATCATGATCACACGATATAATATGCATTTCCCCGTTTCTCTGTGTTTACGGCCGACCGGTCAGCCCCTGCTACGTGAATAAACAAAATTAGTTAAAACAGATAATTATATGACTACTTTTAGAAAAAATATGTATATTTTTAAAAGTAAATTACAAAAAGCTATTGATTTTAAATGCAGATTATGGTATCGTACTAATACTAAAACAAGGAGGTACTATATGGCACAGGAACAACCGGTAAAAAAGAACAGATATTGTTGGGTAATCTTCATTATTGCCTGTCTTGCCGGTCTTTGCGGCGTCGGTCTTATAACAAATACCTACGGTATGTTTATGGGCCCGATAG
>JAFOLN010000086.1 GCA_017419325.1 Clostridia bacterium | reverse complement strand
GCTTCGAGGTGGGCTCCGGCTTTATGGTGGGTTCGCCGTTCCAAACATTGGACAATCTCGTTTCCGACCTTTATTTTCTTCGTGAGCTGGGCCCGCACATGATAGGCATAGGGCCTTATCTTACGCACCCCGCGACGCCCTTCGCCGATAAGGAGAACGGAAGCTTTATTCTTACGCTGAGGCTCATATCCATACTGCGCCTCATGTTCCCCTACGCCCTAATCCCCGCCACAACGGCGCTTGGCACGATTCACCCCGAGGGGCGCGAGATGGGTCTTAAGTCGGGCGCGAACGTGGTCATGCCGAACCTTTCCCCTGTTCGCACAAGGAAGCTTTACGAGCTTTACGAAAACAAGATATGCACGGGCGAGGAATCGGCTCAGTGCCGCGGCTGCCTTGAGCGGCGCATAAGCCGCGCGGGCTACCGAATTGTTACCGACATCGGAAGCGCAAAGCGCGAGATATGAACACGCATTGCCATATAAAACGGAGGTACCTGCCGTATGAATAACAGAGCTGTAATTGCAATGAGCGGCGGCGTTGACTCAAGCGTCGCGGCTCTTATCATGAAGGAGCGCGGATTCGACTGCATCGGCGTTACCATGAAGCTTTTTTCAAATGATGATATACAGATATCGAACGACCGCACCTGCTGCTCCCTTGACGACGTGGAGGACGCGCGTTCCGTCGCCCGTTCCCTCGGCATGCCGCACTATGTCTTCAACTTTTCCGACAAGTTCAGAGAATGCGTCATTGACAGGTTCATATATGCGTATGAGAACGGCATGACGCCGAACCCCTGCATCGACTGCAACAGGTTCCTTAAATTCGACAAGCTTTTTCTTCGGGCGCGGGAGCTCGGATGCGACCGTGTAGTAACGGGGCATTACGCAAAAACGGAGTTTGACGAAGCGTCGGGGCGGTATCTTCTTAAAAAGGGCGCGGACGAAACGAAGGATCAGAGCTATGTGCTCTATTCCATGACGCAGGAGCAGCTTGCCGCCGCCGTCTTCCCTCTCGGAGGCATGACAAAGACAGAGATACGCGCCATCGCAGAAAAGCACGGCTTTATAAACGCCAAAAAGCACGACAGCCAGGACATCTGCTTCGTGCCCGACGGGAAATACGCCGATTTTATCGAAGGCTATACGCATAAAAAGTACCCGGAGGGCGATTTCGTCGATACACAAGGCCATGTACTCGGCCGCCATCGCGGCATAATAAGATATACGATAGGCCAAAGAAAGGGACTCGGGCTTTCTATGCCCCATCCCGTGTATGTATCCAAGGTAGACCCCGCCTCGAATACCGTGACGCTTTCAAAAAACAGCGAGCTTTTTTCAAGCGTGCTTGAGGCAAAGGATATAAACCTCATACCCGTAAGCGAAATGCGCGAACCGAAAAGGCTCAAAGCCAAGGTGCGCTACCGCCATCCGGAGGCCTGGGCGTGGGTAACACAGACAGGCCCCGACACAATAAGGGTAGAATTTGAAACGCCGCAGCGCGCGGTGACGAGCGGTCAGGCCGTCGTGCTTTACGACGGAGACGTGGTATTCGGCGGCGGCACAATAATTTAAGGAGCGTGGCTCTATGAAAAATCCTCTCCATTATCAGCTGTCGGAATACGACTGCGGCCCCACCTCCCTTCTGAACGCGCTGAGCGTACTGTTCGAGCGGGAGGACATCGCGCCGGACATAATAAGAAACGTGATGCTCTACTCCCTCGACTGCTACGGAAGCGAAGGCTCGCAGGGCAAGAGCGGCACCTCGCATATTGCGATGATGTTTTTAAGCGGCTGGCTGGACGGATTGGGTAAGGCGGGATATATGCCCGTCTCCTCGCGGTACCTTCGCGGGAAGAAGGTGTTCATAGGCGAGGACAGCCTTATAAACGACGCGCTGAAGCGAAACGGCGTGGCCGTCGTGCGGCTTTATTACGATGTGGAGCATTACGTGCTGCTCACGGGCGTACAGGGCGAAAGCGTGCTTATGTTCGACCCCTATTACGAAACGGGGCCTCTGCCCCAAAGCGACATACATATCACCCTCGACCACCCGACCCGCTATAACCGCGTCGTGCCGTTTTCTTATTTCAATAAGGAGACCTGCGATATGTATTCCCTGGGCGACGCCCACAGCCGCGAGGCCGTCATACTGTTCAACGAAAACACGAAGCTTACGCAGGAAGACACGATAGAATACTTTATATAAAAAAGGAAGCCGCATATGGCTTCCTTTTTTGCTTCTCTGTCACCGCTTTACCGCAACGGCTTCTATTTCCACAAGCGCTCCCTTGGGAAGCTTCGACACCTCAACGCAGCTTCTTGCCGGCTTTGAGGTGAAATACTGTGCGTATACCTCGTTGAAAGCGCCGAAGTCGTCCATGCTTTGTAAAAAGCACATGGTCTTTACAACGTCGGAGGCTCCCACGCCCGCCGCGCTCAAAACGGCGTCGAGGTTCTTTATCACCTGCCGCGTCTGCTCCTTAATGTCGCCGCCTTTTAAAACGCCTGTCTCGGGGTCTAGGGGTATCTGACCCGAGGTATAGACAAAACCTCCCGCCTCTATGGCCTGCGAATACGGCCCTATTGCCTTCGGCGCCTTGTTCGTTTCAATAATCTTCATCACTTATCACCTGCATCCGTATTATTTTTAATAATGTCCTTTATTACCTCGCCCGCGATTATAAAGCCCACCACGGGAGGCACGAACGACGTGCTGCCCGGCGCGTGACGCGTTGACGAAAGCATCTCCTCGTCGGGCGTCTGTCCCGGCGCGAATCCCGTGGGCGGCTCCTTTGAGTATACCACCTTGAGCCGCTTTATCCCCCGCTTTTTAAGCTCCTTTCTCATTACCCTTGCAAGCGGGCAGACAGACGTTTCGTATATATCGGCCACCTCGAACGCCGTGGGGTCAAGTTTGTTCCCCGCTCCCATGGAGCTTATAACAGGGACGCCTACCGCCGTTGCACGTTCTATGAGGCAGAGCTTACCCGTCACCGTGTCAATGGCGTCAACTACGTAATCGTATTCGGAAAAATCGAACTCGTCCGCCGTGT
>JAFOLN010000085.1 GCA_017419325.1 Clostridia bacterium | reverse complement strand
CTTTTTCGGCTCGCGTATGGTGGCCCGGCATACCTTCCGCCTTCGTTCCGGGGCGGGAGGAAAACGGGAAAACGTGCACCTTTAAAAACTGCTGCCGTCTTACGAAATCGAGGGACTTTGAAAAATCCTCCTCCGTCTCCCCGGGGAAGCCTACGATAACGTCCGTCGTGACCGACGATTCGGGCAGCGCCTCTCTAATCCTTACAAGCGTGTCCTCAAATTCGGCGGCGGTGTATTTTCTGTTCATGGCCTGAAGCGTGCGGTCGCAGCCGCTCTGGAGCGATATGTGAAAATGGGGGCAGAGCCTCTTATAACGCGGCAGGCGCGACAAAAAATCCTCATCAAAGCAGGAAAGATTAAGAGAGCCTAAGCGCACTCTGAAGTCCCCCTTTACGGTCTCGCACATTTCGAGCACGTCCGTGAGCCTTTTTTCAAATTTCATGTCCTTTCCGTAGGACGATATGTGTATGCCCGTAAGCACTATCTCCTTATATCCGCGTTCCACGGCGGCGGCGATCTCGCTTTCTATATCGGAAAACGCCTTCGACACTATGGGACCGCGGGCATACGGTATGACGCAGTAGGAGCAGAAGTTGTCGCAGCCGTCCTCAATCTTTATGCTCATGCGCGTGCGCTCGTATGCCTCCGACAGGCGCATGGGCTCGAAGTAACGCATGGCGAAGGGGTCGCGCACGCGGGAAAGCTTCGTTTTCCTGCCGCCGCTTTCCATAATAAGGCGCGCAATCTCCATTTTATCCTTTGTGCCCGTTACTATGTCGACGCCGGGTATGGCGCCGATGCGCTCCGGCCGGAGCTGGGCGTAGCAGCCCGTTACGCAAATGAGCGCGGCGGGGTTCTTCTTTACGGCGCGGTTTATGATGCTTCTGGACTTTCTGTCGCTTTCGGCCGTGACGCTGCACGTGTTTATTATGTAGGCGTCGGCAAATTCCGCAAAATCCACCACCTGCGCTCCCGAACGTTTAAGTTCCTGCGCCAGCGCCGCGCTTTCATACTGATTTACCTTGCATCCCAATGTATATATTGCGACTTTCATCGTTGTACACCTCACATAATAAAAATTATATATGCTTCCGAAAAATTGTGCAATCGTCTATTGACTTTTGATTAAAAAAATCAGACAATATTTCCTGAAAGCATTTTTTTGAAATCAACTAATTGTACATAGTTTTAGGAAGTTTATACATATACAGGAGATTCAACAGGAGGGACTATGGACATTTTCAGGATCATCTCATTCTTGGGAGGCTTAGGCTTATTCATTTTCGGAATGATGCTCATGGGCAACTCGCTTGAAAAGCTCGCGGGCAACAAGCTTTCATCAATAATTGAGAAATTCACAAACAACCGTATCAAAGGCGTGCTTTGCGGCGCGGCTGTCGCGGCCATTATTCAAAGCTCGTCAGTCACTACAGTTATGGTGGTCGGTTTCGTAAACGCGGGCATAATGAAGCTCACACAGGCGGTTGGCGTCATACTCGGCTCCAACATCGGAACCACCGTAACGGCACAGCTTATCGGCCTCAACGCCGTAAGCGCAGACAACATCGTTCTTAAGATTTTCAAACCCACAACATTAGCGCCGATAGCCATTGTGATAGGCATTTGTCTCTACATGCTTGCGAAGCGTGTCCGCTCCGTTGAGCTGGGAGAAGTGCTTATTGGCTTCGGCATTCTTTTTGTCGGTATGCAGACGATGGAAGCGTCCGTTTCCGTGCTTGCCGACATGCCGGAATTTTCACGCATATTCCTTATGTTCTCAAATCCCGTCATAGGCGTTCTTATAGGCGCGGCCCTTACGGCGATAATACAGAGCTCCAGCGCCTCCGTCGGCATCCTTCAGGCGTTCGCTTCAACGGGACTTATCACGTTTTCGACCGCCGTGCCCATTATCTTCGGTCAGAACATTGGCACATGCGTGACCGCGCTTCTCTCCAGCGTAGGCGCGAACAAAAACGCCCGCCGCACGGCGCTTATCCACCTTTACTTCAACGTAATCGGCACAGCCATCTTCATGATAGCCATTTATTCGTTCCAGCACTTTGTGGGGATTAAAATCTGGGGTGACACCGTGGACGCGCAGGATATAGCGAACTTCCACTCGATATTCAACGTAACGTGTACGATAATATTCATCCCCTTCGGCAACCTTCTTGTGAAGCTTGCAAATATGACCATAAAGTCCACGGACGACGAGGTCATAGTAAAGACGAAGTTCGACGACCGTCTTCTCTATATGCCGGCAGCCGCTCTTTCGCAGGTCGAGAGTGCCGTTGACACCATGTTTTCCATGGCAATAAAGAATATATCCCGCTCGCGCGAGGCCATAATGGACAAGAACCGCGACAAGGTGAAAAAGATAGTCGAGGACGAGGACATTATCGATAAGATGGAGTTCGAGATATCGAAATACCTTGTAAAGATAACGGACCGCGAGGTAAGCGAGGACGAAAGCAAGATGGTTTCCTCGTATCTCAAAATGGTCAACGACATTGAGCGTCTCGGCGACCACGCCGTGAACCTTTCGGAGATCGCCGTCGACATAATGGACGAAAAGATAACGTATTCCCCCGCCGCTCAGCATGAGCTTAAGGTAATGTTCGACGCCGTTGAAAACATGCTCGATCTTGCGTATAAGAGCTTTAAGGAAAAGGCCGACTCGTTCGACCACGCAATACAGGTGGAACCCCTTGAGGAGGTTATCGATATGCTCACGGAGGCTCTGAGACAAGGTCACATACAGCGTCTCTCCGACGGCATCTGCTCCGTTGAAACGGGCGTTTCGTTCCTTGAGATAATCACGAACCTTGAGCGTATCGCAGACCACTGCTCAAATATCGCCATCAGCGTTATGCAGAATGAGGACGAGTCCGCAAGCGCGATTGACCCCCACGCTTTCTCCATGCACCTGAAGGAAAAATACCAAAAGGACTACGACAGGTCGTATGATTTCTTTATCGCGAAGTATTATAACAGGTTAAGCAGCGACCCCTCGCAAGTTTAAGGCTTACGCCCTGTTCCAGTTAAAAAGCACGCGGCCGCGCAGGCATTTTGCTCCTGCGCGGCCGTTTTTTTCGCCCTTACAAGGGCTTTCGGTTCGGTTCGCTTTTATTCATTATCGCGGCTTTTGCCCCTTTAAGGAACGGCGCTTTTTTCCGCCGTCACGGGTTCAGTCCGTAATACTGATACTCGTCAAGCGGCTCGCCTGTTTTTGAATTTACGATGACGAACTTGAATATGCTGTCGTTCGCTTTTTCCTTTAACGTTACGGTGAAGTTCTGACTTGTCACGTCTTTGCCTGCCGAGTATGCGGTCACGTCAAGCATCTGACCTGCGCTGCTGTAAGACGCCGCGTATACCGTCACGTCCTTACCCTGCGGGTTTACGGTGCAGCCGAATGTGTGTACTCCCGCCGCGTTTGTGTGCTCCCTTACGGTGAGGTAGGCCGTGCCCCAGTGGGCGTAGAGCGTGCAGTCCGCATCGAAGGCGTCCCCGGCGGTCATCTGTGCGCCGCCCTCTTTTTTTGTGAACCAGCCAAGGAAGGTGAAGTTCTCACGGGTGGGCTCGGGCAGCGCGGCAAGCCTTCCCTTTTCGTCGGTCACCGTCGCGTCGCGGTCAAGCCATCCGCCGTTCGGGTCGAGACGTATCACATGAAGCGCCGACGTTTCCCCGTCAAGAGCCACGCCCGCATAGCTTGTCATGCCCTCGGCAAAGCGCCAGGTCACACCCGAAAGGTCCTTCGTCGTATCGCTCGGCGTGAATACCGCGCTTCTTACGAACCAGTCGGAATCGATAACATCGGTGCCGTAGTCATTGCCCTTATAGCCCGTGTTTTCACGTCTGTCCGGGAATGTGACGGTGCCGGGGATTGATACGCCGTCCGCGTCGTAGAACTGTACGCCGAATGCGGAGCCGTCAAAGCTTTCGTCGGTATATTGTTCGTCGCCGAAGAGACGGATAAGCGACTCAAGCTGCATATACTTCGTAAAGAGCACCGTTATCTTTCCCTCGCCCACCTTTACCTCAGCCTTCGGAGCATCCTCGCTTAAAAGACCGATGTTTACGGTGGTGTGAACAGGCGGAACGGGCATAGCTTTCGATTCGCTCGTACTGTAGCCGTCCTTTTCATAGCGAACCTTCCACCATCCGGTGGGCACCATCCACATATAATTGCCGGTATCGCCCGTTATCTGGGGATTCGGCTGCTCCCTGTACGGATCGCTCCAAAGCGAGTAGCTTCCGTCCTCGGCGTCGCTGTAGTAGAGGCTTGCGGTAACGCCCTGTACGGTGTCCTCGTTTACCGATTCATAAACATAGCCGGAGGGGTCCTGCGTGACCGTAAATTCGCCGGCCTTGTCCTTCCATACGTACTTGAGAATGCCGCCGGGATATTCCTTCAGAACCCAGTTCTTTCTCTCCTCGGCCAAAGCGTATTCGCTCCAGTTGCCCTTGCCGTATATGCTGTCCATCTTGTCCCGCAGCCATTTTTCGGCGTCCATAAAGCTCTTTTTAAGTCTTTCCTGCTTTACTGCCTCATACTTGATCTGCAGCTGTATATCGTGAAGGGTGGTATTGTACACCTGCCTGTTGTAATCCTTAGACCAGCCGGAAATAACGCCGTTGGCAAGTCCGCCCACGAAAACGACTACCTTGCCGATGGGGCCCATGGGCGAGAAGTTCGACGCGGTGGAATACGTGCTCATAGCGCAGTCCTGCTTATAGATGTCGTAGCGCAGGGTCTCGTAGTCCTTTATCTGCATTTCGAGACTTCTGCGGGCCTTCTCGTCACGAACGTTTTTAAGCAGCTGTCTGAGTCCGCTCGGATCTGCTCCCGAGGGGCCTTTTGCGTAGGTGATTATAGTATCGGCCACGCCCAGCACCTTCATGGTAGTGTCAAGCTTCTTCGGTATGAGGGACTCGCTGTTTGCGAACGCGGCCGCTCCCTCAAGATCGCCGGGGTTGGCCTTCAGATAATTTGCCTTGCAGTAAGCCTTCCACGCCTCGTCCGTGAGATCGGACGTGGAGTATACG
>JAFOLN010000009.1 GCA_017419325.1 Clostridia bacterium | reverse complement strand
GTTAGAGCAGGAAATATGCTTTAAATAAAGAAAAAAGCCTTTTTATAATCCCTCCGTCACGCCTTACGGCGTGCCACCTCCCGCCCGGGGCCCCCGGAAAATACGCGCAGCGGATTTTTTGGGGTGGTTCAGCAAGGGAGGCTAAGAGATTCTTCTTCGCTTCGCCCCGGAATGACATCCGGGGGCGCGGGGGCAGTATGCCCCCGCTTTATAAATTTGTCAAAATATCTTTCACGTTTATATTGAAATCACGACTTTGCTGTGATAGAATATCAAAGTAAGCTTGGCGTTTTTGACAAGCGTAACATACGGACGTTCCGTTTAGTGATGTAAAGAATCAGCGAAGCTTCTTTATAAAAGCTTCGCTCTCTTATTTTTTAAACTGAAAGCGATATGGGGAGGATTCACATGTCAGACAATATCACCGAAGGCAAGCTTCAGAAAAAATATATCTTCGTTATAGGCGGCGTTGTTTCGGGTCTCGGCAAGGGCATAACTGCGTCTTCGCTGGGCAGACTTTTAAAGGCTCGCGGCCTTACGGTCACGATGCAGAAGTTCGACCCCTATATAAACATCGACCCCGGCACCATGAGCCCGTATCAGCACGGCGAGGTCTACGTGACCGAGGACGGCGCGGAGACCGACCTTGACCTTGGGCACTACGAACGCTTCATCGATGAGAATCTGACGGCCACCTCCAACATCACTACGGGCAAGGTCTACTGGTCCGTCATCACTAAGGAACGAAACGGCGAATTTGCCGGAAAGACCGTTCAGGTAATACCCCACATAACGAACGAGATAAAAAGCAAGGTCTACTCCATGGCGCGGGAGACCGACTCCCAGATCGTCATAACGGAGATAGGCGGCACGGTGGGCGACATCGAGAGCCTGCCCTTCCTTGAGGCGATACGTCAGGTGGCAACGGACGTGGGCCGCGAGAACTGCATGTATATCTACGTAACGCTCGTGCCGAAGCTCCCCTCGGGCGAACAGAAGACGAAGCCCACCCAGCACAGCGTAAAGGAGCTTTTAAACGTGGGCATATGGCCCGACATACTCGTCTGCCGCTCCGAGGACCCCATATCGAAGGAATCCCTCGAAAAGCTCAGCATGTTCTGTAACGTCCCGAAAGATCACGTCATCTCGAACCTTGACGCGGAAACGCTCTACGAGATACCGCTCATGCTTGAGAAGCAGAACTTTGCAGACGTGGTCTTAAAGCGTCTTAACCTCACCGCCCCCCATGAGCCCGACCTTTCGGAATGGACGGCCATGGTGGACACCATAAGGAGCTTAAAGAGCAAGGGCACCGTAAAGGTGGGTCTCGTGGGCAAATACGTGGGACTTCACGACGCGTACTTAAGCGTTGTCGAGGCGCTTAAGCACGGCGGCATAGCAAACAGCGTAAACGTGGACATAGAGTGGATAGACAGCGAGGACATAACGCCCGAGAACGCGGACAGCATCTTCTCCGGCATAGACGCAATGCTCATCCCCGGCGGCTTCGGCGACCGCGGCACCGAGGGCAAGATATGCGCCGCAAAATACGCGCGCGTAAACAACATCCCCTACTTCGGCATCTGCCTCGGAATGCAGATAGGCGTAATAGAGATTGCAAGAAACGTCCTGGGCTTAACCGACGCCACGAGCACGGAGTTCAACCCCGACTCGAAAAATCAGGTCATACATATAATGCCCGACCAGCTGGGCGTCACCGACCTGGGCGGAACGCTCCGCCTCGGCGCGCAGACGTGCAATTTAAAGGAAGGCACGAAGATACGCGAAATCTACGGCGAGCCCGTGATACGCGAACGCCACCGCCACCGCTACGAGGTGAACAACGATTACCGCGAGGCACTTGAAAGCGCTGGCGTTGTCATAAGCGGACTTTCCCCCGACGGACGTCTCGTTGACACAATAGAGCTTAAGGGTCATCCGTGGTATATAGGCGTGCAGTTCCATCCGGAGTTCAAGTCGCGCCCCAACAGACCGCACAAACTTTTCGCGTCATTTATAAAGGCAGGCAAGGAATATAAGAATACAAAAAGATAAATTTTAAGTAAAGAAGGTAATAAGATGGCAAGTAAGATAATAGTCGGCGCACAATGGGGCGACGAGGGAAAAGGTAAGGTAATTGATATTCTGGCGTCGCAGTCCGACATGGTAGTGCGTTCGCAGGGCGGCAACAACGCCGGTCACACGGTAGTCGCCGACCACGAGGAATACAAGCTTCACATGGTACCCTCAGGCATACTCTATAAAGACTGCGACTGCATCATAGGCAGCGGCGTGGTCATAGATCCCCGGGAGCTTATCGCGGAAATGGACGCGATAAAGACACGCGGCGTCGGGCTTGACCGTCTTAAGATAGACGCCCGCACCCATGTTATAATGCCGTATCACATCGAGCTGGACGCGCTCTCCGAGGGCGTGCGCGGCGACATGAAGATAGGCACCACGAAGAAGGGCATAGGCCCCTGCTATATGGACAAGGTGGAGCGAAGCGGCATAAGGATGTGCGACTTTACCGACGACGAGGAGTTCAAAAAGAAGCTCCGGGAAAACCTTCAGATAAAGAATAAGATAATTGTAAACGTATACGGCGGCGAGCCGCTGGATTTCGATAAGGTATACGCGGAGTATTCCGAATATGCCCGCGCTCTCGCACCTTATATGTGCGACACGTCGGTGCTCATTTACGACGCCATAAAGGCGGGAAAGAACGTAACCTTCGAGGGCGCGCAGGGCACGCTTCTCGACATCGACTTCGGCACATACCCCTTCGTTACGTCGTCCCACCCCGTTTCCGGCGGCGTGTGCATCGGCGCAGGGGTAGGCCCCACGCTCATCGACGGCGTTTTGGGCATAATGAAGGCGTACACCACCCGCGTGGGTCTCGGCCCCTTCCCCACGGAGCTTTTCGACGAGACGGGCGAGTTCATCCGTAACCGCGGCGGCGAGTTCGGCGCGACCACGGGACGCGCGCGCCGCACAGGCTGGCTCGACACGGTAATAGTGAGCTTCTCCGTGCGCGTGAACGGCCTTACGGAGCTTGCCGTAAACAAGCTCGACACCTTAAGCGGCATAAAGACGCTCAAGGTCTGCACCGCGTATGAGATAGACGGCAAGGTAACGAAGCACTTCCCCGCCGACCTTAAGACCTTCTCCCGCGCAAAGCCCGTTTATACGGAGCTGCCCGGCTGGGACGAGGATATAACTGGCGTAACGAAGTACGACGACCTGCCCGCGAACGTGAAAAGCTACATTGAGTTCATCGAAAAGGAATGCGGCTGCCGCGTGTCCATGGGAGGCGTCGGCCCCGACAGGACGCAGAATTTATATAAGTAAATCCCGCGAAAAACAGTATATCCGCCCCGCCTGTACACCAAGGCGGGGCTTTTTTATGCCCCGAAAAATCCGCTTCGCGTGTTTCCCGGGGAGCAAAATAAAAGCCTTCCCCCCGGGGGAAGGTGGCTAGCCGAAGGCGCGACGGATGAGGTGTCATGCCCGTCAGCAAGCAGATAATTGCTTCATTATGTAAACCAAAGCATCAAAATATGTCATTCTGAGGCGCGAATGCGCCGAAGAATCTCACGCACCCCGCCTCCGGCAAGAGCAAGACTTCCAAAAAAAGACTCCCTTGTGTAAAGGGAGCTGGCACGCCGAAAGCGTGACTGAGGGATTGTAAAACCGCTTATTGCAAATTTACAAAGCCGTTTTTCTGCTTTAACAACT
>JAFOLN010000084.1 GCA_017419325.1 Clostridia bacterium | reverse complement strand
TGTGAGTCCCGTGGTGTGGCGGAAGCAGTCGTGTACCGTGAGGGTGTTCCTCGCCGGGCGAAGGCTCTCCATAATGCCGTTGTCCTCGTAGGAGGCGACCTTGAGATTTGAAAACTCCGGCAGGTACTCCGATACCGGGTCGTCGAGAAGATAGACGCCCCGCTCGTACAGTATGAGAGCCGCCACGGCGGTCATCACCTTTGAGTCGGAAAACATTCTGTATACCGTGTCCGGGGCGATGGGGCGCCCGGTCTCAACGTCGGCCATGCCCTCGTAATGCTCGAACACTTTTTTGCCGTCAAGCGTCACCGTGATGGCGTTCCCCGCGGGGCCCGTCTCGGTGAGCTGCTTCATGAGCTGTTTTACATATGTGAAATCCATGGGGATTCTCCTTTCGTTATGTCTCGCGCACCGCTTCACGCGCCGGTGTTATGTAAACACGGCGCGCCGTCGGCGCATGTTTACTTTTTGCCGCCGTAAACGGGGAAATTGCCGAACTCGGCGTAATCCTTCAGCTTATCGTATTCGCAGAGGGTCTTCATGTCCCCGTCGCTAATCACGAAATCCGCGTCCGCGTTCTCCCGCATATGGTCGGGGTCGAGCGACTTAGGCAGAGCCACAAGCCCAAGCTGCAGCGCGTACCTTATGCAGAGGCGGGACGGCGACACGCCGTATTTTTCGGCTGTCTTTATAATAAGGCTGTCCCTTTTCGCAACGCCGTGGGCGATGGGGGAGTAGGCCTCCACAAGTATGCCGTGCTTTTTGCAGAAGTCTATGACCTCATGGGGCGTGTTGCCGATGTGGGCAAGTATCTGGTTCGACATGGGTCTTATGCGGCAGTGAGCGAGTATGTTCTCGATGTCGCCGACAAGGAAATTCGACACGCCTATGGCGCGGACCTTCTTCGCCTCATACGCGTCCTCCAGCGCGCGCCAGATCTCGGCGTTCTCCTCATAGAACCTGTCGTCCGACTGGTTCACAAGCTCCCACGGCTGGGGGCTGTGGATTATTATCATGTCGGCGTAGGTCGTGCGAAGCTTTTTTAGGGATTCGTCTATGGACGCGGCCGCCGCCGCGTAGCTCCTGTGGCGGGCGGCTATCTTCGTTGTGATGAAAAGCTCCTCCCGCTTTATGCCGCTTTCGCTTATCGCCCTGCCCACGCCGTCCTCATTTTGGTAGCCCTGCGCCGTGTCTATATGGCGGTAGCCCGCAGAAAGCGCGGCGCGGACGGATTTTTCGGCGTCGTCCGAGCTTACGAGCCAGGTGCCCAGGCCTATTTTCGGTATCTCGACTCCGTTGTACATCTTAAAGGTTTCGTTCAGTATCATAGCGCACCCCCAAAGCTTATAAAAAATTCAGTACATATACTTTTATAAGTATATTACCATGGGGGATATACAAAGTCAACTTTTGCCATGGGGCGGGGGCAAAAAATGCCGCCCGGACTTTTGGGCGGCATTTTCGGATCATACATTATTATACGAGCTCGTCTTTTCTGTCGAGGATCTGTCTGCCGGGGGTGCAGGCGTCGCAGAAGCACCACTTCTCGCCCTTAGCTATGCGTACCTCGGCCTCCTTTAAGAACTGGTTTACCATTTCCTCGCCGAAATGAGCCTTTGCTCCCGGAAGGTTCAAAAGCCATACAAGCTCGTCCATGGGGAGCACGTCGCCCTCGAGCCTGGCGATGAGCTTCTGGGACATTTCCTCTTCCTTGTCGGTGCCCACGTTGTCGAGCCACAGCTTGCACGCGCGCTTTAAGTGGATATTGCAGTGCGAAGCGTTCATTACTTCGTTTACCTTCTCCTTAAAGAATTGTTCTGCAGCCGGATTTTTCATGTTCTTTTACCTCCCTGAAATAATATTTTATGTATTTTTATATGTTATGCCAGAAGCTCTGCCTTTTTGTCGGCGATCTTCTTTGCGGCTACGCACGCGTCGCAGAAGCACCATACTTCGCCGCGGTTCTTTCTTATCATAGCCTCGTCGTAGAGCTTCTTTGCAACGGCCTCGCCGAAGTGGCGCTTGCCGCCCTCGGACGAAACGATGGCGATGGCGTGGTCAAGGTCCATAACGTCAGCCTCTGCCTCGGCAACGAGTGCCTTTAAGGCCTCGGCCTCCTTATCGGTGCCCGCAGCGGCCTGCCAGTCCTTGCAGACTGCCATGAGCTCCTTGCATGTATGGGAAGATTCCACAAGGATCTTTACCTGCTCGTCAACAAATGCTTTGAGTTCCGGATTTTTCATTATACTTTTCCTCCTAAAATAATTTTAAAATATATGCGGCGTCTTACAGAAGCTCCGCTTTTCTTTCGAGTATCTCGTGACCCGTCGTGCAGGCCTTGCAGAAGCATATCTTCTGACCCTGCTCCTTTAAGCTCTTTGCGTGAGCGACGTACTTCGCGGAGGTCTCCGCGCCGAACTTCTTTATGCCGAATTCGCTGCCCACAAGCTCTATCATCTGGTCGATGGTGAGAACGTCGGCCTCAAGCTCCTTTATGAGAGCGGCGGTAGCCTCGGCCTCCTTGTCGGTGCCTGCGGCTTTTTTCCAGTTCTCCGCGATTACGCGAAGGTCCTTGTAGCAGTTGGGCGCCTCCAAAAGCGCGTCAACCTTTTCCTTCATGAAAGCGTCAAGCTCTTTTGTTTTCATTGATACAGTCCTCCCTTGTTTTCGTACTCCTGCTTAAATTATAATCTATTTCCTTGACTTTGGCAAGTGCCTACAAAAAAAGAGTTTATTTTTTTTACGCGATGTACACTTTCCACAAACGAAAAAGGGCGGAAGCCTTTCGCTTCCGCCCGGGGGGCGTATTACGAATACATGCCGTTTGCGGCCATGTAGTCGTAGAGCATTTTGCCGTGCTCCTGCTCCTCTTTCTGGATGTGGCTGAGCGCGTCGCGCATTTTCGGGTCGGAGAACTCGAAAACCGACGTGTCATAGACGGAGGAGACGTGCTTTTCGTTCGCGAGGGCGTCGGTGCAGAGATAGCAGTCGTCCTTCATGTTCGCGTCGTTCTCGCCCGCGCTGTATGTGGACGTAAACTGCGGCGCGGCCCCTTTGCTCTTTCCCTGCGCCATGGACGGAGCCGTACCCGAAAGCATTTTATTCAAGGTGTCAAGGTGGGTGTGCTCCGCGCCCGCGATCTGGGAGAACAGGCTTTTAAGCTGTCCGTCGTGGGCCTGGGAGGAGTAGCGGGTGTATTTGTCGATGCAGAGCTTCTCCTGGTTCTTTAAATCGTTTAAGAACATGGTTTCCTTTTCTGTAAGCATGATTATCACCTCGCCCATATTATGCGAAGTCCGCGCGCATTATATACGGGCGTTCACGCGATGCCGCGCCGACTTATCCGCAGCCGACTTGTGCTTACCCGTAGCCGAGCCATTTTAATAAAAGCACGAGCACGACCCCCGGAATGCCGAGGACGCCGCATATAAGTCCCGTGAGCCAGTTTATTCCCACCGTAAGCCCGGCGGCTTTGCCGAAAAAGTTTACAATGAAAAGTATAAAAAGCCCGAATGCGCTGTTTAACGCGATTTTCAGTATGAATTTTATGGGCGTAAGGAACAGGCGCCCGATTATTATGAGAAGTATTACCCCGAATATGAACGCAAGCACGTCATTCTGGCCGATCTCCATTGACCCCACCGCCTTTTTACGTATTTGTAAATACGTATGAAACATACGGGGGGATTTAGAACCGGGGGGTTCAGAGAAAATGATATCCGCTCCGAGGGAGCGGATGATATACCTTCGGTGTGATATCGCGCTCTCGCGCGATGAGATACGCCTTCGGCGTATGAACGGCGTATACATAACCACCAGCGGGCACCGAAGTCACGGGCGCGACAGCGCCAATTGGTGGAAAAACAGTCTTGACTGATGCCTCATGGCAAGACGCTTCGAAGACCTGAAGAACCTGCCTCATTCCGACTATAAATGGCGCGTTTAAAATCCGCATTAAGTAACGCCTCGCGGAAAGGGGCGCGGAAGCGTCCCCGAGAGCGAGGGGCGTGGGGACGGGGGAGCGGCCAGCTCCCCGGACATTTTGGTACTTTTGTTTCCAAAAGTAAGCCCCGCCGGCAGGCGACCAAAGTCTTCAGAACC
>JAFOLN010000083.1 GCA_017419325.1 Clostridia bacterium | reverse complement strand
TTCGTAACCGAAGCAGCCCTGTTCATACAGAGTTTTCAAAAAACGAGGTGTTCTTATGAAACGGATAACAAAGATGCTTTTAAGTATTCTTACGGTCATTGCGATGATTATCTGGGTCTTTCCTGTTTTTTCTTTGGCCGAATCGGACATCGGTGTGGTTATCGGATTCAACGAAACTTCGGAAGGCTTTAGTTGGGTCAGTGACCCGGCCGGATATTGGATCTCCGGATCAAAAGATGTTGAAATAATCTGGAAGGAAGGAACCGAGCCGCTTGTAAGGTCTGTCAGCACTTTTTCTACTCGCCTCTCCACAAGCACGTCTTTTACGACAGCCTTAAAGGACGAGCCCGTTACGGGTAAATCGTACTATATCAGGATTACGGTAAGAAATAATGTCGCCGAGAATCACGCCGTCGATTTCTCACAGCTTACGGCAGAAAACTGCCGGCTGGACATAACGGGCTACGGCGCGGAGTGCTACAAGGTCAGAACGTTTGTGGATTCAGACAAACGCGACTCTGTTGAGCTTGATTTCAAAATCACAAAGGGGTTCTACACCTCAAATGCCATACACCTTTCCGAAGGCGGCGAGTCGGCGAATATCTTAGGCCAACAGTTAAGCAGCGTTTATTTCGGCACTTACCCTCAAAGCAGGACGGGCGCGTCCTACAGCATTGATCCCATCAAATGGCTCGTGCTTGAAAATGCAGACGGCAGGCTTTTCCTTCTTTCCGACAGCAATCTGGATGTAATGAAGTTCCACGAGGACAAGGAAAGCGTGACGTGGGAGACAAGCACCATTCGCTCCTGGCTCAACGGCTACGGAGCCTCGGCAAACATCGGCGGCAAAGACGGTATCGACTACATGGACGACAGCTTTTTCGGCACTGCCTTTGACCCAAGGGAGAGGGCCGATATTGTGAATACCGTTTTGGTGAACGAAAGCTATGCCGAGTGGGGCGGCGTCAGTACGACAGACAAGGTGTTTTTGCTGAGAGAAAGTCAGGCAACGAAAAAGGAATACGGCTTTGCACAGTCGAATACATATAATGACAGCCGCAAATCATACAATACGGCCTATGTCGCAGACGGAGGAAAGACCGGCTCAACAAAGATGTCCGGCGAAAACTGGTATGACAGATGGTGGCTTCGAACACCCGGAGTTATAACCTCAAAAGAAAGTGCGGCTCTGTATGTCGATGGCAGCGGCGGCATCATTGATTGGTATGATCGCTCTTTGAACACCGCGGATGTAAGAGACGCCTCCATCGCGGTACGCCCCGCGCTTAATCTCTCCCTTGATTCCGTTCTCCTTTCGTCCGCGGCCGAGGGCGGCAAGGTCTCCGGTGCGTCGGGCGCCTATGCGCTTGCAAAAACGGGCACGTTCATAGGCGGCGCATGGAAGCTTACGCTTCTGGACCACGCCCACAGCAGCTTTACCGTTGTTTCAAGCGGCAGGACCGGAAACGAGGTGACCGCAAGCTACACCGGAGCCGTTACGGGCCCCAATGAATATATCTCCGCTTTGATTAAGGACAGCGAGGGCAGCGTTACTTACTACGGCAGAATTGCATGGGCGTCCTCCATGAGCGGCAGCGTCACAATAAACGTCGGCGGCAAGCTTAATTCGGGCGATACGCTGTATCTTTTCAACGAGCAGTATAACGGAGACCGCCGTACCGACTACGCGTCCCCGCTTAATGAGTTAAAGAGCATAGAGGTCCTCTCCGGCGCGCTTTCATATAAATCCCCGGCCTATATCGGGCTTGAGGTAAAAGCCATACGCGACGGAAAGCTTAATTCGATCTATTATTCGGTGCCCGCCGGAAGCTTTCGCTATCAGTGGCAGATAAGCCCCGACGGAGCCTCCGACTGGACGGACATAGAGGGCGCGACGACCGACACGTATACGCCGAAAGCCGCCGAAGGCGGAAAGTATATCCGCGTCTTTGCGGAGGCGGACGGATATGAAGGCAGGGTGTACGGCGCCGCATTGCAGGTCGAATACAAAATGCATACGGTCACCTTCGATTCCCACGGCGGCACTGCAGTCCCCTCGCAGGACTTAAGGCACGGCGAAAAGGCTGTAAGGCCTGCAGATCCTACAAGGGCCGGATGGGTATTTGACGATTGGTACAAAAACGAGACATATACCGCGAAATTCAATTTCGACGCGCCTGTCACCGACGATATGAGGGCGTTCGCAAGGTGGCTTCCCCCCTCATACACCGTAAGCTTCGACACCGACGGCGGCAGCGCCGTGGCAAGCCAAAGCGTTACGGAAGGCAAAAAAGTGACGAAGCCCGCCGATCCGACAAAAGCGGGATACTCCTTCGTCGGCTGGTACTCGAACGCCCGCAAAACGATCGCCTTCGACTTTGACGGGACGCCAATCGAAGCGAACACGACAATATACGCAAAATGGGCGGACCTCTCCGCAAAGCAATATAACGTCTTTTTCAGAAAAGACACGCGCACTCTTGACAATATAAAGGTGACCCACGGGCTTACCGTTGACCGTCCCGACGCGGACAGGGTGACTTTCCTTGAGAGTATCGCGGGCGGGGGCGCGGTACTGGAGGGCTGGTATGCCGACGCGGCGCTTACCGTGCCGTTCGATTTTGAAAACACTCCCATAACGGAGACCACAAGCATCTACGGCAAATGGCTTACGGGTCATGAGGTGTTCTTTGACACTATGGCCGGTAATCCGACGTCCATTTACAGAAATGTCGCAGACGGCCAGACCGTAAAAAGGCCCGCCGACCCCGAAAAGAGCGGATATGTATTTGACGGCTGGTATACGGATTGGGCCTGCACTGACGCTTACGACTTTTCGTCTCCCGTAAATTAGGACATAAAGCTTTACGCAAAATGGCATAAGCATACCTTGACGCAAATTGAAGCAAAAGAAGCGACATGCAAAGATTCGGGCATTATAGCCCACTGGGTCTGTGAAGAATGCGGCAGAATCTATCTTGACGAGAATGCTTCAAAGGAGCTTACCGCCGAGGATGTGACGACTGCTCCCCTCGGCCATACGCCGGGCAGCCCTGTCGTTGAGAACGAGGTCGCTCCCGCCTGCGAGACTAAAGGCTCCTATGACGAGGTAGTATACTGTACGGTATGCGGAAGCGAGCTTTCAAGAACGCTTCAAACGACGCCTGCCATCGGTCATGACTGGGGCGCGCCGCTCTACATATGGTCGGCAGACTT
>JAFOLN010000082.1 GCA_017419325.1 Clostridia bacterium | reverse complement strand
TGTAGTCGCAGACTATTACAGTCGCGCCTGCCTTGGCAAATTCGAGAGCCGTTCCTCTGCCTATACCCGTTGCAGCGCCGATTATAACAGCTATGTCGCCGGAAAAGTCGAACTTTACATTCATCTGGTGTGCCTCCTAACTTATGTAGATTTATTTGACCGCGACCGTGCCGTTTCGGGCTCCGATCGCGTAAAACGCTTTTTAGAAATAGAATGCAGAACATAAGTTCTGCATTCTATACAACTTTTATTTAAGATGAATTATCTTACAAGAGCTCTGATCTCAGCCTTGATCTCTTCTACCTTCGGGAACATGTAGAGGTCGCATGCCTTACCGAAAGCTATCGGCTGTTCCTTACCGCCCAGACGAACGATCGGCTTAGCCAGATCGCCGAGGCAATTCTCAGCGATGAGAGCGGATATCTGCATACCGAAACCGCCGATCTTCGGTGCTTCATGAACTATGAGGCATCTGCCGGTCTTCTTAACGGATGCGAACATCTTAGCGGTGTCGAGAGGACGAAGAACGATAGGATCGATGATCTCAACGGAGATACCCTCTTCCTCCAGCTCCTTAGCTGCCTGGATGGAGTTGATAAGAGCGCGCTGGTAAGCAACGATCGTAACGTCGGTACCTTCCTTAACTACTCTCGAAGCGTTCAGGAGGCTGCCGGGAACGGGCAGATTGTCCGGAACTTCTTCCTGGAGACCGAATATAGCTCTCTGGAATATGAATACAACCGGGTCATCGTCACGGATGGAAGCCTGGAGGTACTTCTTCATATCGCCGGGGAACGTAGGAGCAACGATCTTTATGCCGGGCATGTTGGACATCCAGGCCTCAACGCTCTGGGAGTGCTGAGAACCGGAAGCGCCGCCGCCCTGGGGAAGGAGATAAACTATCGGGCAGGAGTTAACGCCGCCGGAGTTGTATCTCTGCTTTGCAGCCATGTTCATGATGTTCTCAAGACCTATCGTTACGAAGTCTGCGAACATGAACTCAACTATCGGTCTGTAGCCTGCCAGCGTGGTGCCGCAAGCGAATGCGCAGAATGCGGGCTCTGCGATAGGCATGTCGAGCATTCTGTTAGCGCCGAACTTAGCCATAAGACCGGTGAAGTAACCCCACGCGCCGCCCTTCTGACCAACGGCCTCGCCTATAACGATAACTTTATCATCACGTGCAAATTCATCAAAGCAAGCTAAATTAATAGCTTTCATATTGGAAATCTTAGCCATTAATATGCACCTCCGTATACTTTGTTAGGATCGCAGATCTCGTCTACAGTCGGAGCGGGCTTGTTCATACCCTCTTCGTATACCTTTAAGATTATAGCATCCTGCTCGTCATGAACCCTCTTTAAGTCTTCTTCCTTAACAAGACCCATAGCAAGGAGCTTCTTGTGGTAGTTGAGAACAGGGTCGATATCATCAAGATGCTTTAAGAACGAAGTGTCTCTGTAAACTTCCTGATTGTCGCCTAAGAAGTGGCCGCCCCATCTGGTTACCTTGAACTCAACGAGATTCGGCTCGCCGCTCATAGCCAGCTTGTTAGCCTCTACCATTGCCTCAAAAACAGCGATCGGGTCGTTACCGTCAACGGTAATACCTCTCATGCCGCTGCCCTGTGCACGGAGGGACAGATCCTGTACGGGAGCTTCCTTCTCAACCGGGTTAGCCATCGCCCAGCCGTTGTTTACAACTACGAATACCATCGGTACCTTAAAGAGAGCTGCGATGTTCATTGCTTCCCAAGCGTCGCCGCGGGAGGAAGCGCCGTCACCGTAAATGCCCCAAACTACCGAATCGGTCTTGCCCTGATCCTTTAACGCCCATGCAAAACCTGCGTTCTGGCCCCAAACCGGACCGAGAACGCCCTGTGCGGGAAGGAAGCCCTTCTCAACGCAGGTCATGTGATACTCACCGGAAGTACCGCCGTTGATACCGGAGGTCTTACAGAGCATCTCGTCAGCGTACGGCTGAAGGCCGATAAGCTTGGACATAAGAGCCTGGTCGCGGGTATGCGGGTTTGTATATATCTTTATGCCGTTCTTTCTTGCATCCATAAGCGTCATGATAAGGCCGGCCTGTAAGCCTTCCTGACCCTTCGGCAGATGGATGGCGCCGAGGATTTTACCGGTCTTGATGAAGTACTCGAGTCTCTCGCCCATGCATCTTGCATAGTTGATATACTCATAGATCTCAAGCAGTTGTTCGTTGGACAGATTCATAAAAGATTGCACCTCCAATAAATTTTTCATCGGCTTTTGCACCGATAATTATTAATGCGGCCCCATTTTCATCTTATAAGGCCGACAGTTAATACAAAGATTATTCTATCTCAGCCAGAAGATCGCCGTTTGCAGCGGTCTCGCCAACCTGCTTGTAGATCTTGGTCAGCGTGCCCGATACCGGAGCTTCGATTTCCTGAGTGAGCTTTTCGGAAGACAGCTCATATAAGGGCTCTCCCTCTTTTACTGCGTCTCCCACATTCTTGAACCACTTCTCGATCGTTACGTCAAGATTGGTCTGTCCCAGCGTGGGAACTATTACCTGCGTCATGTTAATACATCCTCCTTTTATTGATTATATGAATATTGTACAACCCTTATCTGTTTTTTTCAAGCATTATGTTGCCATTTTTACGAAAAAGTTTCGATTACTACCCGGTTAATCCCGTACTAACCTATGATTATGTGAAAATATAAACGCTTTTTGGTGCATACGCGGCTTTTTTGTGCTATTATATAATTGTTATAATGACGATTAAAATCCATAATGAAAAGGAAGATAAAACCATGACGAAAACCGGTTTTTCCCGTGCGGATATCCTCGTGCCGAGGCAGCCGCTCCTTGACAAGTGGTGCGTGGTGGCGTGCGACCAGTACACCTCCGAGCCGGCATACTGGGAAGAGGTCGAAAAGACCACCGAGGGCGCGCCCAGCGCGTTTAACATCACCTTCCCCGAGATATACTTAAAAGACGACGGCGCGGACGGGCGCATCGACTCCATTAACCGCACGATGAAAAAGTATCTTAAAAAGAACATTTTCAGCGAATACAGACAAAGCCTTATATATACGGAGCGAACGCTTGACTCCGGGCGCGTCCGCGCCGGGATAATCGGCGCCCTCGACCTTGAGGAGTACGATTTCAGAAAGGGCTCCGAAACGCTCATCCGCGCAACGGAGGGCACCGTCGTGGAGCGCATACCGCCCCGCGTTAAAATAAGAAAGAACGCGTCTTTGGAGTCGCCCCACATAATGGTGCTCATAGACGACCCGGACGGCACGGTCATAGAGCCGCTTGCCGAAAAAAAGGACAGCCTTAAAAAGATTTACGAAACGAACCTTATGCTTCGCGGCGGCAGCGTCGCGGGCTGGCTCATAGACGATAAGGACGCCTCCCGCATAGAAGCGGCGCTCGCGGCGCTTGCCGACCGCGCCGCATTTGAAAAGAAGTACGGCGTTACGGACAAAGGAGTACTGCTTTTTGCCATGGGCGACGGGAACCACTCCCTTGCGACGGCGAAGCAGTGCTATGAGAACCTGAAGGCCGAGATAGGACAGGAGGCCGCCTCCCGCCACCCCGCAAGGTACGCGCTCGTGGAGGTTGTGAACCTTCACTCCCCGGCTCTCGATTTCGAGCCCATCCACCGCGTGCTCTTCGGCGTCGATACAGGCGATTTTGTAAAAAAGATGACCGACGCGCTCGGTCTTAAGGAGGGCGAGGGCGAACAGTCCTTTACCTATATTATAAATGAAGAATCGCGCACCGTAACGATAACGAAGCCCACGTCGAAGCTGTGCGTAGGCTCGCTTCAGAACTTCCTGGACGAATACACGAAAGCGCACGGCGGCGAGGTGGATTACATCCACGGCAAAAGAGTCGTCCGCCTCCACGCAAAGAACGAGGGCAACGTGGGATTCATTCTTCCCGAGGTTCATAAGCGCGACCTGTTCCCCACCGTTATAGTTGACGGCGCGCTCCCGAGAAAGACCTTCTCCATGGGCGAGGCCTGGGACAAGCGGTATTATCTTGAATGCCGCCGCATAAAGTAAGCAGACATCCTCTTTTTCGTTACAAGGAGACTTTTACATTATGGCAAGCTACAGCGAATTACAAAACGGCAGCGACATACGCGGCGTAAGCGTGACCGA
>JAFOLN010000081.1 GCA_017419325.1 Clostridia bacterium | reverse complement strand
TCTTTTGGTCTCCGAAGCTTTTCGCCATGAGGCATCATTCAAGACTGTTTTTCCACCAATTGGCGCTGTCGCGCCCGTGACTTCGGTTCCCGCTGAGGGTAATGCGGGTGTTAGAAAGAAGCTGAAAAGAGAAGAGATTCTTCGCTTCGCTCAGAATGACATTGGGGAGACTTCCTGCGTTTGGGGAAAAGTCGGCGCAGCTTGCAAAGGCGCATGACACCTCATCCGTCCCGCCTTGCGGGAACACCTCGGAAGTCTTCAGAAACAGCGTGTCTGAAAATGATAATTCCCCCATAGAAAAAAGCAAAAATTTTTCAAACCACATGACAAAACGGCGTGTTTTTATTATAATATAAAAGGTTCGGTAAAAATTACCGAGGAGAACAAGTTACAGGAGAACAAAATGCTGACCTTTCGCACCCTTTTTTCCGGCAGCACGGGAAACTGCTCACTTATAACGGACGGACGCATCCGCATCCTTGTGGACGCGGGCGTAAGCTGCAAGCGCATAACCGAGGCGCTTCGGGAGCTGGGCGAAGACCCGTCCAAGCTCGACGCGCTTCTTATAACCCACGAGCACAGCGACCATGTAAAGGGCGTCGACGTGCTTGTAAGAAAATTCGGCGTGCCGCTCTACGCGAACCCGGCGACTTTGAGCTTCATGCCCCTGTCGGACAAGGTATCACACGGTGCGCGCCTTATAGAGAACAGCGCGCCCTTCACGGTGGGCGACATCGAGGTCACCCCGTTCTCCACGCCCCACGACGCGGCCGACCCGCTTGGCTTCGTCTTTCGTGACGGACACACCTTAAAGACGCTCGGCTACGCCTCCGACCTCGGCCATGTGAGCCGCGAGGTGGCGAACGCCCTGTCGGGGTGCGACGCGCTCTACATCGAATCGAACCACGACCTTGACATGCTCTACTCGGGCCGCTATCCCCAGAGCCTCAAGAGGCGCGTCGCGGGAAAGCGCGGGCACCTCTCGAACGACGACTGCGCCGCGTTTTTGGCGCACAGCGTCGAAATGGGCACAACGCGGGCGATGCTCGGCCACCTTTCGCGGGAGAACAACCTTCCCTCCCTCGCCTACGGCGCGGGGCGGGCGGCACTTTTGGAGTGCGGCGTAACCGACGGCGATGACGTGCGCCTTTTCGTGTCCCCCGCATCATACACAAGCGAGGCGATAACGGTTTGATACATATAAACATCATCGCGCTGGGGCGGATGAGCGAAAAATTCTACGCCGACGCTGTGCGCGAATATGAAAAGCGGCTGTCCGCCTACTGTAAAATAAACATAATCGAGCTTCCCGAGGTTCGCCTGTCGGACGAAGGCTCCCCCGCCGCCGTCCGCGCCGCGCTTTCGGCCGAGGCGAAGCAGATAGAGAAGCACATGACAAAGGGCTACACCGTCGCCATGTGCGTTGAGGGACGCGGGCTTTCAAGCGAGGAGCTGGCCGCAAGGCTTTCCGACCTCATGACGGGCGGCACGTCCCGCATAAATTTCGTCATTGGCTCGTCCCACGGGCTTGACGAGGAGATAAAGAAGAAAAGCCATCTGAAGCTTTCCGTATCAAAGATGACACTCCCGCACCAGCTCTGCCGCGTGGTGCTTCTGGAGCAGATATACCGCGCGTTCAAGATAAACGCGCACGAAAGCTATCATAAATAGCGCCCGCCTGCTTTAGCCGGTTATCTCTTTAAACCGATATCGATGCAGCGGGGCAGGCGCGCCGCCGAATATCCAAAGACGCATAATGAAGGCTTAAATCAATCGTTTTTTGTGGAAGCGGGGAAGAAAAATGAGTGTTGAATTTAATTGCCTGACTATAGATAATCACGCAATTTATGCCGTGATCGATCAACTGCTTCCTTATCTGAAATATGACCCGGATTCAGAATACCGCGTCCTCGATCTCGATAAGGAAGGCATTGAAGAGAAGCACCTGATTTTATATGAAGATATCTTCTTGCCCTACTGCGCCGAATCCAGCAGGCATTTTTGGCGGCATCACCGCAACGACTCGCACGTTGATGCTTCCTGGTACGGAGAGCAGACCTGTCTTTCAATGATCCACGCTATAAACGAGAAAGCGCGGTGGCTTCTTTGCTTATTTGCCGTAGAAGAAGCGATTGCGGAGCATTACATTATTCCAAAAAAGCGTATGGATATTATCGTAAGGGGCGTGACCTGTTCTGTAATTGACGGCGGCGCTGCCGTTCATGATGCAGTTAATTATTGGATAGACGATTCATGTAAACTAAAGAAGAAAAACAAAAGACCCGGACAGGCCGATATTATTAGAAATATTATTATTCAAAGTATTACCGAAAAAATCGAGGAATATGAAAACAGACCTTCGAAGCGGATGCAGTACAGATAATACCGGCAGAAGGCTGATTTACGGGATATATCCCGGACACAAAAAAGCCCCCGTGCGCTTCGCGCCATGCGTCGGACGCAGGGCATACGTTTTTAAACAGGCTTATTATTTATATATAAAAAATAAATCTTCAGGAGGTTTCTATGGAAAAAATAAGAATAGGCATTTTAGGCTATGGCAACATAGGGCGGGGCGTTGAGCTCGCCGTAAGACAGCACGCGGACTGCGAGCTTTCAACGGTCTTTACGCGCCGCGATCCCGCTTCGCTTTCCCTTCTCACAGAGGGCGTTACCGTCGCATCGGCTAATGACGCCGCCTCATATAAAGACAAAATAGACGTGCTCATACTCTGCGGCGGCTCTGCCACCGACCTGCCCGTACAGGGCCCCAAATACGCGCGCCTCTTCAACACGATAGACAGCTTCGACACCCACGCCCGCATCCCCGAATACTTTGCCTCGGTTGACGCGGCGGCAAAGGAGACGGGCCACACCTCCATCATAAGCGTGGGCTGGGACCCGGGACTCTTCTCCCTTAACCGCGTGTATGCGTCGGCAGTCCTGCCCGACGGCAAGGACTACACCTTCTGGGGCAAGGGCATAAGCCAGGGCCACTCCGACGCGATTCGCCGCGTTGAGGGCGTCCTCGACGCAAAGCAGTACACCATCCCCGTGGACGCGGCTCTTGAGGCCGTAAAGAGCGGCGAAAATCCCGAGCTTACCACCCGCGAGAAGCACCTGCGCGAATGCTTCGTCGTACTGAAGGAGGGCGCGGACGCCAAAAAGGTGGAGGCCGAGATAAAGAACATGCCCAACTACTTCTCCGACTACGACACCACCGTACACTTCATCTCCCTTGAGGAGTTAAAGCGCGACCACAGCGCAATGCCCCACGGCGGCTTCGTTATAAGAAGCGGCCGCACCGGAGCCGACATGCAGTCGAAGCACATCATCGAATATTCCTTAAAGCTCGACTCGAACCCCGAGTTCACCGCAAGCGTGCTTGTGGCATACGCCCGCGCCGCTTACAGGCTTTCAAAGAAGGGCGACTTCGGCGCAAAGAGCGTTCTCGACATCCCGCCCGCGCTCATCTCCCCGCTGGACGGCGAAACGCTGCGCGCAAAGATGCTCTGATAACAGATACCCCGCTTGTTCATTTTAAAAAGGAGGAGAAAACATGAAAAAGGCAGCAGCCGTTATCCTTGCTCTCGCCATGTTCGTATGCATATTCACCGCCTGCCAGAAATCCGACGGCGACGGCGGCGCGGACGCCGCGAAAAGCGGAATTGACAAGTACGTTTCCATGGCCGTTTCGGAGCACGTTGACAACGAAGACATAAAGCTCGACATCGAGATACCCAACCTCCTCCCCGATACGGAGGCGGCAAAGAGCATAAACGATGAGATAAACACGCTCTTCTACGGCGACGACATACAGGCGGCCATAGACGGCGGCTTCGCGGGCATAGAGATTTACATAACTCCCCGCACCGCGCTTTACGACACGATAGTGTCCATCCGCATAGACGAGGCCTTCGTGCCCATGTACGGCACCGACGGCTCAGTATACGTCGTAAATTACGACACGGCCACCGATTCCCGCGTAGAGCTTGACCAAATGTTCACAATATTCGGCTATACCTACTGGGGCGCGATGGACGAGGCGAACCGCCTCGCCGCCGAGACATACGGCGAGTTCGTCGACTCCGTTGAGGCGCAGGGGCTTTATGTAAACGAGGACGGCTCCTGCGAGCTTATCTGCTACGTTTACGCCCGTCCGAACGGCGTTGACTCCTGGCAGTACATTATGAGCGTGCCGCTGCCGAAAAATGAATGAGCCCCGCGGAAAACTTGCAATATTTAGGTAAAAAATCGGAGTTTACACCCCGAAAACAAAAAAATACGAAATTATCAAAAAAAATGTTGCGCTATGCAATAAAATGGCATATAATATTTATCGGTATTTTTTAAAATTAAATATTAGGAGGAAACAATACATATGAGCTTCAAAAATGAATATGTAAAGTCGGTATACGAGAACGTAGCCGCAAAGAATGCGCATCAGAAAGAATATCTTCAGGCGGTAAAAGAGGTGCTCGAATCCTTAGAGCCTGTTATCGAGAAGCGTCCTGATTTCGTTAAAGCAGGCATACTTGAGCAGATAGTAGAGCCTGAGCGCACCATTTCCTTCCGTGTGACCTGGATGGACGACGCAGGCAAGATCCATGTAAACAAGGGTTACAGAGTACAGTTCAACAGCGCCATCGGCCCCTACAAGGGCGGCTTAAGACTCCATCCATCCGTAAACGAGGGCGTTATCAAGTTTTTAGGCTTCGAGCAGATATTCAAGAACAGCCTTACCTCCCTCCCCATGGGCGGCGGCAAGGGCGGCAGCGACTTCGACCCCAAGGGCAAGAGCGACGCTGAGGTTATGCGCTTCTGCCAGGCGTTCATGACCGAGCTCCAGAAGTACATCGGCGCGGACACCGACGTTCCCGCAGGCGACATCGGCGTTGGCGCAAGAGAGATAGGCTATATGTTCGGCCAGTATAAGAAGCTTAGAGACGAGTTCGTAGGCGTGCTCACCGGCAAGGGTCTCTCCTTCGGCGGTTCGCTTGCAAGAACCCAGGCAACGGGCTACGGCCTTTGCTACTTCACCGACGAGATGCTCAAGGCTGCCGGCAAGTCCTTCAAGGGCGCTACGGTAGTTGTATCGGGCTCCGGCAACGTGGCTATATACGCAGTCGAGAAGGCGACCCAGCTTGGCGCAAAGGTAATCGCTATGAGCGACTCCAACGGCTACATCGTTGACGAGGACGGCATCGACCTCGACCTCGTAAAGCAGATAAAGGAAGTTGAGAGAAAGAGAATAAAGGAATACGCGGCACAGAAGAAGACGGCTAAGTACGTTGAAGGCTGCAAGGGCATCTGGACCATTAAGTGCGACATCGCTCTCCCCTGCGCAACGCAGAACGAGCTTGACCTCGACGGCGCAAAGGCTCTCGTTGCAAACGGCGTATACGCTGTTGCAGAGGGCGCTAACATGCCTTCCACTCCCGAGGCTGTTGAATGCTTCCAGAAGGCCGGCGTACTCTTCGGCCCCGCAAAGGCTGCAAACGCAGGCGGCGTTGCAACGAGCGGTCTCGAAATGAGCCAGAACTCGCTGAGACTGAGCTGGACGTTCGAGGAAGTTGACGAAAGACTCCACGGCATAATGGTAAACATCTACAAGAACGCAGCCGCTGCCGCTAAGGAATACGGCATGGAAGGCAACCTCGTGGCAGGCGCGAACATCGCAGGCTTCTTAAAGGTAGCCGAGGCTATGAAGGCACAGGGTATATAAGACACAGAAGAAAAAACCGAAAAAAGAAGCCCTTTCGGGCTTCTTTTTTTGTGCCTTAAAAGCCTTCCCACAGGACGGGAAGTCACCCCCTTATGTCATTCTGAGGCTCAAGCCGAAGAATCTCACGCATCGTGCCTCCGGCTAGAGGCGAGGCTGCCAAAATAAGCCTCCCTTGCTGAACCACCCCAAAAAATCCGCTGCGCGTATTTTCCGGGGACCCCGGACGGAAGCTGGCACGCCGCAAGGCGTGACGGAGGGATTGTAAAGTCCCCAAGCCGCACCTGGGCTCACACACAGCGCATGAAGTCACCCCATCATGTCATTCTGAGCGAAG
>JAFOLN010000080.1 GCA_017419325.1 Clostridia bacterium | reverse complement strand
GTTTCCAAAAGAGCGTCCGTATACCACTCCTTTTCGTACTGTCTTCTGTAATTGTAGAAATCGTTCTCGAAGGGCTCCGTGCAGTTAAGCGGAATGCCCGTAAGCTGATAGTCCTTGCCGTCGAAAAGACACTGAATGAGAAATAATATATCGGCGTCCTCAGGCGCTTTTTCACTGAATTTACGTTCCTTTACGAGATCGTATTTTATGAGAAATCCCGGAAGGAACAGGCTGAATCTCGTAAAATTTGAGGTGCTGCGGTGATAATTGCCCGGTGCGAACTTAAGATACGGCACCGGCTCGCTTGGGTTTCGCACGCATATAGGATAAAAGCTCCACGCGGCGATTATATGTTTCTTTGGGATATTATCCCTCATCTTCTCTATGTCTGAGCAGTGAAGCATCACTGTTGTATCCGTATAGTTTACGTATTCGCATTCCGGTATGAACGCTGCCGCCGCGTTATTGCATGCGGCATATGAGGCGTCGGGAGCTGCGACATATTTCGTATTGTCGGAGAATTTCGCGTTGAACTCTTCACACGCCGCCTTTGAGGCGTCGCTGCACAGTGAGTCCGCCATGATCAAATAAATATTCTGCTTTAAAAAGTCCTCTTTGTCAGCAAAGTCACGAAGCCATTCCTTTAAGGTCTCATCGTCGCTTATATGTAGAACTACGCTGCAAAAATATTTGGTCTTCATTATTTACACCCAAATTCCAATTCTAATTCAAAACGTATGACTTTTCTTCTTTTTTCTGTGAATATGCTCCCACGTCCACCCATACGGCGTCATGGTATGCTTCTATGTTCTTGCCCGATTCGCTTACCATATAATCTCCGTATAAATATGTGAGGTACTCGTGGGCATTTACGGGCACGGGAAACATCCTGCCTTCAAACTCGCATTCCACCGCACTTGATAGCCATTTGCTCGGGAACGCGCCCTTTCCTATATTCGGTCCCATGCCGTCGTAAAGATAATCTGTCTTTTTCTTTCGGTACATCGTAAGTACCCGCTTCTGGAACCACTCCAGAAACGAAAACGGAAGTATTCTTTTAAGTATGTCGAGAAGGAAATAGCTTTTTTTCTCGGTCACCTGCGTAACGGAGCCCTTCGACCATTTTTTAAAAAGAAGCCCTCTTGCAAGAAGCGTAAGCTTCATGTGGCGTTTCCTGCCCGCCTCGGTGTTCGCCGTATAGTCATGAGCCACGATGTCAAGGAAGACGCCGTTGTGGAGCTTCGGGAACCCGGCAAGATATGCGCTGCAAAACACCGTTCCGTTAAGACGTATCTTTATGTTGAGATAATGGTTCCCGTCCTCATCGTCGGGCGTCTGTAAAAAAAGCTCCGGTGGCAGCTCGCGGCGCGCCGCTTCAAGGAAACGCTCAAAATCGTCTCGAAGCATCATGAGGTCAACGTCATCGTCCCACGGGATAAAGCCATGCTCTCTCACCGCTCCGAGAAGCGTGCCTCCGCCTAAGAAATACATGATGTTATTCCTTCTGCAAATGTCGTCCACTTCACACATCATCCGAAACAGCAGCGACTGTATGACGGGAAGCTTTCCGTAATACGACCTGTTCGTGTTTTTTCCCGCGTCTCCGCGGATAAGAAGCTGTTCCTCCAGCATATTGTCAAGAGAAACTCTCGGTACAAATCCCGTAAGCGAAAGCTTCTGTGTATTAAGCGCAAAGCTTTGCGCCGTCTTCTCGCCCGAAAGCACTATATCGATCTCGGGCGGATCGTCCGAAAGGCGGTAGCAGCGTTCGCAGATGGCGCCGGGCGTTACTGCCGCGTCGCCGTTAGCCGCATTGTATACGCCCACACAGCTTTGGGAAAGCACTATAAACGCCCTTATAAAATCGCTTATGTGCATAAGCGAGTAGGCAGTACGTCCCGATGTGTGGACAAAGCGGTCCCCTCGGGTCATTTTGTCGAATATTTCGGCGATATCATCGGCCGGCTTCATCGACGCGCCCATGAGCATGCCCGCTCTTATCCTAAGATTATAGACACAGGAATCTTCGGCAAGTTCCTCGATAATGCGGACAGAGTTGTTTTTTTCTCCGCAATATTCGCCTTCCGATGCGCGAACGGGATACTCGTAGGGGTCGTACGCCTTAAAATCGCTGATACATATGCTTTTTTTCAGTGTGCAGACCGCCCCAAAAAACGCCTCTGCATTTTTAACGCGCCACTTTTTTGCCGCCTCATCGGGGGCGTCGTCGTAAAAGCCGTATGTACAGTATACCGAGTATTCCGCTTCGAGCCCCGGGCTTAGGCGCTCCGAGGAAAGCACCTCGCAGAACGTCCCTAATGCCTCCTTTGCCATGACGGCTTCGGCTTCGGGCAGAACAAGCGTCGTTTTAATGTTTATTCCGAGCGAGTCTCCCGCATGACCCAAAAAACGGATAAGCTCCTCTGTCACACGGTCAAACCTGTAAGCTCCGAACAGAAAACGCTCGCCGTTTAAACAAAGCAGCAGTCTTTTATACTCCTCCTCTATCGCGGCATACGTTCCGATCTTGCTGCGAAGTTTCACTTTCGTATCCATACACTCAAACACCGACCGCAAAAAAACACATGTCCCGCTCCCCCTTGGGAAAGCGCAGGCAGGCATTCTTCTGCGCCTGACTTCCAAACAAATAAATCTACATGTTGGGCAAAAGTTTCCATTTAACCACTATTTACCCGAGTATACACGTATATATTTTATATTATCATGCTATTTGCTAAATATCAAGTTACATTTACATTTCATGATAAGCATTTTTGCTTTTTCGCCGCCTTGCTTTGTTTTATTCCGCACTTTTTGGAACAAACGGCGCGCACTTATTCGTCAAATGTCGCAAATAATAATTTACCGCTTGAAATTTCTTTTAAAAAGTGATAAATTACCGAGTATCCCCTACGTGCTTAAGGAGACGTAACACATGGCAAAAACAAAAAAGCGTTCCCGCGGCGAAATATTCAGAAACTTCATCGTAATGCTTCTGATAATCGGCTGCGCATATACGTTTCTTGTATATACGGACGTGCCCATAGTGTCGAAGTGGCGCACCATATATATAGAAACGGCCATGGGAACTTTTACTCATAAATGGCTTGCGACCGCCTTTATACCAAAGGTCGTCATTGAAAAGACGATGGGCTACGCCCTTGAAACCGATCGTGAGCAGGAGTCGCTCTCCACGGACTCATACTGGCACATCTCGAAGCCCGACACGGACACCTCCTTCTTTCTGGACGAAATAAAAGAAGGAAAGAGCTTTTCAAAAAGCAACCCCGACTTTAAGAAGGCCTACCCCGAGATAGACATGGCAACGCTGGACGAATACATGAAGAATCACGAGGAGGACGCCTACGTTGACGGCTGCCTCTGGATAGACGAGGCGGACACAGGCGACGCCGACACGGGCATAAGAACAACCGCGGGCGACCGCGTGCTTGCCATCGATACGAAAAACGGAATAGTAATAATCATGCGAAAGACGGGCGATTATGTGGCGCGCATGGCCATCGTAAAGGACCCCTCCCGCGTGGGCGTGGCCGTGTCGCCGAGCTACGGGCGCTCCGGCGCGAAGGTGGCCGATATATGTAAGGACACGGACGCCATACTCGGCATAAACGCCTCCGGCTTCGACGATCCGGGCGGCAAGGGCAGCGGCGCGTATCCTTACGGCCTTTGCATAGCGGACGGCAAAAAATACACCTCGGCCGCGGGCAGCTCATACAGGATGATCGGCTTTGACCACAGCGACACCCTGCTCATAGGAAGCTTCAGCGACACCTCAATATTCCGCGACGCCGTGGAGTTTAAGCCCATACTCGTGCTGGACGGCCAGCGCGTAGTCGAGGGCAGCGCGGGCTGGGGCGTTCAGCCGAGAAGCGCCATCGGACAGACGGACGGCGGCGAGGTGCTGCTCCTTATCGTGGACGGGCGCGCCCCCGGCTATTCCATCGGCGCCACCATGCAGGAGATCGCGGAGCTCATGCTCGATTACAACGTATATCAGGCCATAAACCTGGACGGCGGCTCGTCAAGCATAATGTATTACAACGGCAGGATAATAACGAAGCCTTCCGCCGGCGACAAAAAAAACGGCCGTCTCCTCCCCAACGGTTTCATTGTAAGACCATCATATTAACCAGAAAAAAGCCTTTCTCCCCCGGAGGAAGGCTTTTTTATATTGTCTGTCCGCGCTTTTTTTGGTATACTATACAAAAAACATACTGAAATTCTGAGAGGCGTTTTATGGAGACATTGGAAATCAAACTGAGGATTCACGACGAAAACGAGCTTTACAGCCGATTCGACGAGGACCGGCAGGTGTTAAGCGACGACGTTATATCATATATAAGCGACAGATTCGATGAAAGAAAGCTCGGTTCGCGGATTCGCGTAAAGATAATAAGCGATGAGCCGCTTGACGAGGAGAACGTAAAATCGGCTTTTATGAGAAGCGCAGACGCGCTTAAGAGCTTAAATAAAAAGCAGAGGCTTTTAAACAACGGGAAAATGATAAGACTTCTTATAATCGGCGTGGCTCTTCTTGCAATAGGCATCGTGCTTACAATCAGTCTCGATCAGCTTCCGCTCGCCCTCATATCCGCGGTGGGCACCTTCGCCGTATGGGAGGCGGCCAGCATATGTCTTGTCAAGAACCCGGAAAACACCGCCGCAAGGCAGCGTATAGAAAAGCTCCGCGACGCCGAAATGGAGTTTGAGGTAAAAAGACAATAAGGCTTTTTCTTATTCAATACAAAAAAACAATATAAGGGGGTAAAACATGAACATACTGATAAAAAACGGTACCATACTTGACCCTGAGAAGAACACGATGCGCGAGGGCGACATCTTCATAAAGGACGGCGTTTTCGCCGAGCCCGAGCCGTCCTACGACCGCACAACGGAGCAGATAGACGCCTCCGGCTGCATAGTCGTTCCGGGACTTATGGACGCGCATATGCACGCTTTCCCCGCCGACTTTCCCTACGGCTCAAGCGCCGACGTTATGTGCCCCCCTTCCGGCGTGACCACGGTCATCGACCCGGGCAGCGGCGGCGTATACAATATGGATATGTGCCTCAACACAACGGAGCTTTCCGTCGTCACCGTAAAGGCGCTCCTTGAGCCCTCCATGTACGGCGTTCAGCCCGCGCCCTACGGCGAGATACAGGACCCCATGTATGCGTCCCACGAGCGCGTAAGGGAGCTTTTCTCGAAGTATTCAAACAGGATAATCGGCTTCAAGCTCCGCACGGGAGGCGGGCTTTCCCGCGGCTTCGGCCTTTCGGCCCTCGACGAGTTAAAGAAGATGCAAAAGAAGCTGAACAGCGAGGGGTATCTTTGCAATACCACCGTCCACTTCGGCCCACTTGACGAGGGCATAAGCGTGGGCGACATACTCTCACGGCTTGAGGCGGGCGATGTGTTCACACATATGTTCCGCGGCGACTCCACCATATTCGCGCCGGACGGCAGCGTACTGCCCGAGGTCATTGAGGCAAGAAAGCGCGGCGTTATATTCGATACGGCGGCGTCCATAATAAACATGACGCTTGACTGCGCAAAGCAGGGCGTGTCGCAGGGCTTTCTTCCCGACATCATAAGCACCGACATGGTGCGTCCCACGCAGTACAGGCACAACATCGGCTCGCTTATCCATCAGGCATCGCTGTTTCTCAACATGGGCATGGAGCTTTCCGACGTCATACGCGCCGTGTCGTACACTCCGGCGCGGGTATACGGCATAACGAAGGAGGCGGGCACACTTAACATCGGCGCCCCCGGCGACGCGGCCGTGATAAAGGTTACGCCCCACGACTGCACATTTAAGGATTCCTTCGGCGGAAGCGTAAAGGGAACTCGCATGCTTGTGCCGAAGCTGACCGTAAAGAGAGGCATTATCGTTTACCGCGACGCGCTTATGTACTAAGGAGGTTTTATAAATGGATGAAAAGATAAAAAAACTCAGCGAGATTTTGAAAAGCAGCAAAAAGATAGTATTTTTCGGCGGCGCGGGCGTATCAACGGAAAGCGGCATCCCCGATTTCCGCTCCGCGTCCGGCGTGTTCAATATGGATTACAGATACCCGCCCGAGACCATATTAAGCCACACGTTCTTTGAGAACCACACGAAGGAGTTCTACAAATTCTACCGTGAGGTAATGCTCTACCCCGACGCAGAGCCGAACGACGCCCACAAGGCACTCGCCGAGCTTGAGCATCAGGGAAAGCTTCTCGCGGTCATCACGCAGAATATAGACGGGCTTCATCAGAAGGCGGGCAGCAAAACGGTTTATGAGCTTCACGGCTCCGTTCACCGCAACTTCTGCCAAAGCTGCGGCAAGTCCTACGGCCTTCAGTATATTATAGACAACACTCCCCTGCCCATGTGCTCCTGCGGCGGCCTTATAAAGCCCGATGTGGTGCTCTATGAGGAGGCCTTGAACTCCCGCACCATCGACAACTCCATATATGCCATAAATCAGGCCGACACGCTCATCATCGGCGGCACGTCCTTAAACGTTTACCCCGCCGCCGGGCTTATAGACTACTTTCGCGGCCGTGACCTCGTACTTATAAACAAGAGCGAGACCCCCGGCGACAGAATGGCCACCCTCTGCATACACGACTCCATAGGCAAGGTGCTGAAGGAAGCGATGGCGTAACGCCAATATGTTTAGACCGGAGATAAAAAATGAGCATTGACAAAGCGGCGGACAGAACGCCGCAAAACGAGCCTTCGCTTGGCGTAAGCGTCCGTGAAGTTAAGACGGACGGCTTTACAATGGAATACTGCCGCTTCGGCAGAGGCGATAAGCCCTTCGTTATCCTCCCCGGGCTGAGCGTTCAGAGCGTTATGGGGCTTTCCGGGATGATCGCGCAGGCGTATAAAAGGCTTACAGACGACTATATGGTATATGTGTTCGACCGAAGAAAGGAGCTTCCGCCGTCCTATTCCGTATACGACGCGGCGCGGGACACGGTGCTTGCGCTAAAGGCCCTGGGGCTTCGGCGCGTAAGTTTGCTTGGAGCGTCCTACGGCGGCATGACGGCCATGACCGCCGCCGCAGACCATCCGGAGCTTGTGGAAAACCTGATCCTTGCGTCCACGGCGGCGGCCGTGACCGATGATTTGTTCCATACCGTCGAGGGCTTGATAAATCTTGCGAAGGCGGGCGACGCCGAGGCTTTGTATCTTGCCTTCGGTGAGGCGATATATCCGAAAGAGGTGTTCGGGCAGGTGCGCGGAGCTCTGACCGACGCCGCCGCCACCGTAACCGAGGATGAGCTTAAACGCTTTATCACCGTTTCACAGGGAATGAAGGGCTTTGACGTGTCAGATAAGCTTGACGGGATAAAGTGCCCCGTGCTTTTCATGGCGGACAAACAGGACCGCGTGCTGGGCCCCGCCGCAGCTGAGAATATGGCCCGGCTCATGCAAAATCGGCCCGACTATGAGCAGTACATATACGACGGCTTCGGTCACGCAGTATACGATACCGCGCCCGACATAAAGGAAAG
>JAFOLN010000079.1 GCA_017419325.1 Clostridia bacterium | reverse complement strand
TGTCATAGCGCGACCAGAGCTCTTTCGTTTCGTCCAGAAGACGGTCAACAACGGACATACTCTCACCTCTCCTCGGCGAAATAGCCCGTCACGTTGAAGCCGTGCTTCATGGGGCCCGAGCCGCGGCCGAGGTCGAGCATCGCCTCAAGCGCGCCGGAGATGTACTCCTTCGAGCGCATTACCGCCGTGTCCATATCGAAGCCCTTCGCAAGGTTAGACGCGATGGCGCTCGACAGGGTGCAGCCCGTGCCGTGGGTGTTGGGATTGTCTATGCGGCGGCCGTTGAACCACTTGAAGCCGCCGTCGCGGTATAAAAGGTCGTTTGCGTCGTTTAAGCTGTGGCCGCCCTTTAAGAGCACGGCGCAGCCGAACTCGTTGCTTATCTTCTTCGCCGCCGTAATCATGTCGTCGGCGCTCTTTATGTCCATCCCCGACAGTATTTCCGCCTCCGGGATGTTGGGCGTTACAACGTCCGCAAGGGGTATGAGCTTTTCCTTGAGAGCCGCCACCGCGTCGTCGTTTATGAGCTTCGAGCCGCTGGTCGCTACCATTACGGGGTCAAGCACTATGTTCTTCGCGTTATACTGCTTTAATTTCTCCGCGATAACGCCTATCTGCGGTACGGAGAACACCATGCCTATCTTTACGGCGTCGGGCGTAAAGTCGGTGAATATGCTGTCCAGCTCCTGCGCAAGGAACTCGGGCGTGATCTCATATATGCCCTGCACGCCCACGGTGTTCTGCGCCGTCAGCGCCGTAAGCGCGCTCATGGCGTATACGCCGTTTACCGTCATGGTCTTTATGTCCGCTTGAATGCCGGCGCCTCCGCCGGTGTCGCTCCCGGCGATCGTTAATGCTGTTTTCACTGTGATCATCTCCTAAACGTATTGCATTACTTTTCTAATGCGACAGAAGGTGGTGCCCCCGATCTGCCGCGCCGCGAAGCAAAAAAACAAAGGACGGAAAACCCGAGAGGTCTTCCGCCCGTATGGACTTTTATTGCCTGCGGCCTATTATTTCCCTACGTTGGCATTATCCAAATCAGGTTATGGGTATAGGCGAAAAGCCATTTCTCAGCCCGCACGCGCGAGCTCCCCTCTTTTTTTATCATTTTAACCTCTCTGCTAACACTTGTCAAGATAAAATTGCGCCCCGCCCTAACGGGCGGGGCGCGTTGTGCGAAAAAGTATTCAGTTTAACTCAAATTCCATGCATTCGCCCTTTGACGTAAAGCCCGCGGCGTTGAGCCATATGACTTTCGCCGCATAGCCCGAGCCCGCGTCGGCCGTGCCGGGAGCGTTCATCACCTTTACGGAGACGAGACGCCCGTTTTCATCGTACAGCGCGACGCATACGGGAGTTTCAGAAGAAACGTCGCCCGATACGGTGACGGTGTTCTCCTCATAAAGGCACGAAATGCTCTCCCCCGTCGCCGGATCGGTGACGGACTGATACGGCGGCGGCGCCTCGGGAACCGTAATGTCAAGGGAATACGCACCCTCGATTGCCGGATACTTGGGCGAAAGCCCCTTTTTGCCCGCGCGCACGGTATATGTATACGTCATGCCCCGTTTTGCGGCGCTGTCGGTATATGAAAGCTCCTTTATCTCGGAGGCGAGTATCTCCCATTCGCCGTCCGCGGTCTTACGGTATACGCGGTAGTCGGTCGCGCCGCTCACCTCGTTCCATGTAAGCTTTACGGTCCCTCGCCCGGCATTCACCGTGAAATCCACCGCCGTAAGCACCGCCGGCGTGACCGTTACGCTGCACTTCGCGCTCACGTTCCCCGACGCGGCCGTTATCACGGCCGTGCCCTCGGCTATTGCCGTAACCGTGCCGTTTTCGTCCACCGCCGCAACACTCTCGTCCGAGGTGCTCCACGTTACGGTCTTGTCCGTCGCGTCTTCGGGCGCAACCGTTGCCGAAAGCGTCTTTTTATTGCCTGCCTCCATTATGACGGAGGCGGGGTCAATGCTTATATCCTCGACGTCGACCGCGCCGTAATGCATATTTGCGCTGTAAAACTTCTCGCCCTGTCCGCTTTTTTTCAGGCTCTGCCACTGCGATTTCGAGCCTCCGTAATAGATGTCGGAAAGAGCGCCGCAGTATGTAAACGCGCTTTCGCCGATGCTTGTCACGCTTACCGGTATCGTAACCGTCGAAAGGCTTTTGCAGTTATAGAACGTGCCGCTTTTAACGGCCGTCACGCCCGACGGTATTGTCACCGACAAAAGGCCGTGGCACTCGGCGAACGCGTCCATGTCTATTCTTGTCACGGTTTCGGGTATCTCCACCTTTGTAAGCTTTGCGCATCCGAAAAACGCGCTGTAGCCTATGGTCTCAACGCCGGGCTGAATTTCAAGCGACGTAAGGCCGCTGCACTCATAGAACGCGGAGCTTTCGATACTCTTCACGCCGGAGGGCACCGTCACGGACGTAAGTCCTCTGCACCAGCCGAACGCAAATCTGCCTATCTTCGCCGTACTCGAAGGGATAGTGAGCGACTTAAGACCTTCGCAGTCGGAGAACGCGCTCTCTCCTATTTCCGTCACGCCCTCGGGTATCTGTGCCGCTTCAAGGCCTGGGCATTCGCAGAAGGCATGATTTCCTATGACAGTAAGTCCCCGGGGAAGCTCCGCCGCCTTAAGGCTTTTACAGTTATAGAATGCCTCGTTTCCTATCTTTTCAACGCCCGCGGCCATACTTACCGACTCAAGGTTTTCGCAGTCCGCGAACGCGTTGCTTCCTATGTACGTTATGCCGTCCTCTATTATTACCTTCTTTATATACTCCCTCTGCGAGTACCACGGCGGCTCTATGGCCGTGAACCCTTCGGGCATATCGTAGTCGACCGTAACGAGGTTTGCCGTCTGATGGTAAAGCTCGTAGTCGTCCATCTTACCCGTGCCGCTCAACGTGAACACGCCGCTTTCATTAAGCGTCCACTTAACGTCCCCGCCGCATTTGCCGCCGATACCTCTTACGGGCAGCTTTGAATTATAATGGATTTTGGGGTCCTTGAAGCTTATGCTGCGGACATTCTTTGTGAGCGCCTCCCAGCTTTCCCTGCTGCCGCCGTAAAAGAGCTCCGGTCTGGCGTCGTAGGAGATATAAAGCGCACTAAAAAGCACATCGCCGCCTATGCTCGTAACGCTGGAGGGTATCCATGCCGTTGCGAGCTTTTTGCAGTCGTAAAACGCGTTGTCGCCTATGCTCTCGACGCCCTCGCCTATCTCAACGGACGTAAGATTTTTGCAGTGCGAAAACGCCGAGCCGCCGATGGTCTTTACGCCCGCCGGGACGTATATATACGTAAGGCCCTCGCAGCCCGAAAACGCGGCGTTTCCGATACTCTTTACGCCGAACGGAATATATACGGACGTAAGGCCCTTGCAGTCGGAAAACGCGTTGTCCGCTATTGTCTCAACGCCGGACGGCACCTCAAACGAACCGCTCCTTGTGGTCGGGCACATGACGAGCGTCTTCATGTCCTTTGTGTAAATGCATCCGTCGTACATAACGAACGCCGGATTATCGGCGCTTATCTCAATGGAATTAAGGCTGCAGCCAAAGAACGGCCGGATTCCTATCTCCGTAACGCTCGCCGGAATATATACCGACGTAATGCCGCTTCCCGAAAACGCGTAGTTTCCTATCCGCTCTGCGCCCTCGGGAACAACGAGCGCCGTCACCTTTTCCCCGTTTACGTAAAAACCGCGGTTATAAATCGGGGTGCTCCAAGACCCGAAATCCGTGGCGCACCATACGGCAAGGT
>JAFOLN010000078.1 GCA_017419325.1 Clostridia bacterium | reverse complement strand
GGTGGGGCTTGAGACGGGCTTTATCTACGCATACAAGGCGGGCTGGGCCGTGAGCACCGCGTCCATAGTACAAAGCGCGTTTCTCGCCGCTGCCCTTTTGTTCGTGGGTTTCCTTCTTTACAAGGAAAGCATAACTCCCAACAAGGTCATAGGCCTCGTCGTGTGTCTCGCGGGGCTTTATATAATAAACAGATAAAAAAAGCCTTCGGACTCACCGTCCGAAGGCTTTTTGTCATATTTTTTTAAGCGTCCCGCCGTCCATGCGGTATATCTCGTCCGCAAACCTTGCGGCGTCGTTTTCGTGGGTCACTATGAGCACCGACGCGCCCTCATCTGCAAGGGAGCGCAGCGTTTCAAGCACAAGGACGGTGTTCTCGTCGTCAAGGTCGCCCGTGGGCTCGTCCGCAAGGATTATCCCGGGGCGGCATATGAGAGCGCGCGCTATCGTCATGCGGCGGGCCTCGCCGCCGGAAAGCTCAGACGAGCGCACATCCGAAATATCGGCGATGGCGAACCGCGAAAGAAGCTCTCTTGCGTACTCTTCGGCGTCCTCCCCCGCGCCGTAGAGCGCATGGGGAAGTATCACATTCTCAAGCACCGTAAGGCTTGAAAGGGCGCTGTGCCCCTGGGGCATGACGCCTATGCATCTGTTTCTGAAGCGCGAACGCTCATCGTCGTCCATCGCGTAAAGGTCGCGCCCGTCTACGCTCACGCTGCCCGTCGAGGGCTCAAGAAGGCCGCCCAGCATATTGAGAAGCGTCGTCTTGCCGCTTCCGCTTCGACCCATAAGCACCGTTACCGCGCCCTCCTTCAGTGAAAAGTCGGTGGGGCTTACGGCGGTGAAGTAATTCGCGTCGCCCTTTATTCTTGTGAACCTGCGGCTTAAATTTACGGCTTCAAGCTTCATATCACATGCCCTCCCTCAGTATTACGCCCGTATCGACGCGGCTCAGCTTATACGCAGAATACGCGGAGGCCGCGGGGCCGGCGACAAGCGCGGCGACAAGGGACAAAGCTGCCAATAATATAACCGTGCCCGCGCCGGGCGTAAGAAACGGCAGTCCTATGCGCGCCTCTATGGCCGCCGAGAAGGGAAATACCACGGCCGCGCCCAAGGCAATGCCTATAACGCCGCCGATTACGCTCAGTATAAGCGACTCCGTAAGGATGAGGCGCGCGAGCATTTTTCTTGACATGCCCACCACTCTGAGCACGGCGAACTCCTTCTTTCGCTCGTTTACAAGCCCGGAGAATACTATTATCATAATAACGAATGCCAGAATCCATACGGCGGCCACCAGCAGCTTTATCGTGTCGGATATGCCCGAAAGGCTGTCCGATATGCCGGAGAGCATGCTCCTTGCGGGCACCGCCTCGACTTTTTTCATGTATATGTTTATATAGTCTGCCACCGTCTGCACGTCATAGCCGTCGGCCACCTTTATGTATATGGCCGATATGAGCGTATCGGGGTCTCCCTCCGTCTGCGCCATGCCCTTGTCGGCGGCGGCCTGCATAAGTATTTTTACGGTGTCGTCGTTTGCGTAAACGGCGGTGTCAAGTCCCGTTCCCGTGGGAGCGAGCTTCGCAACCACATTGCAGTTCACATCGTAAAAGCGCACCCTGCCGCCAACGGGAACCGTGATATCGGAGCCCACCACCACATCCTGCGTTTCAAGGCGGCTTTGGTAGCTTTCGCTTATCCACGGGGTCACGGAAAAGTCGGTGTCGGGGTCAAAGCCTATTATCTGCGTCTTTAAGGAGCAGCAGCCCGCCTTAACGGAGGCCATGAAATACTGGGGGCTGGCCTTCTCAACGCCCTCCACCGAAAGCACTTTACCGAGGTTCGACTTGTCCATATAAAAATAGCCCGGCGTGCCCGATAAAAGCATCTGTTCAAGATCGACGTGCGACCTTGCGGAGGAGGGCACGACGATTATGTCGGCCCCGAGCCGTCTTTCAAGGCCCGAAAGCCCGTTTCCCAGGCTCGACACCGTAACGGAGCCCGCGAACACGGCGAAGGACAAAAATATTACCAAAATAAGCAGGACTGCCGTGCGTCCCGGCTTTTTCTTTAAGTTTTTTATGGGAAGTGAGCGTATGTTCATCTTTTGTCTCCCGATTTTTCAAGTCTGTGGCGAAGAACCGCGTCAAGAAGCGCGATTATTATTATAACTATCGAAATTATCGTGACCGACGGCCTCATAACGGCGTTGCAGCGCATGCCCGCCATCATGCAAAGGGGTATTAACGTGCCCGGAATGAGAGCCGAGAGAAGCGCGGATGGTATCATTGAAACGGCAACGAATTTTTTCGCCGTCTGCGAGCCCGCGATAAGGTGAATGACCGCCAAAACGAGCATCACCGCGCCAATGCCCGCCGCAGCCGCGCCCGCCCAGTGGCAGGTGCCGTATGTTCCGTCGTCATGGATGCCGCAGGGCGAAAAAAACGTAAGCGCGCCAATCGTAAGAAGCGCGGTCAGAACAACAAGCGCCGCGTCAAGCGCGATATACTTTCTTTTTTTCATATCTTTCTCCTTTCGGTATTTTGTTATCGGCGCATGAGCCGCTTCCACAGGGAAACGGCATTGGAGCGCGCAAGCAGCCTGTCTATGTCGAGCCCCGCGGGGCAGATGTTTCGGCATGCGAGGCTCTTTCCGCAGCCCTCGAAGATATATTTGTTGTAGAGCTTTCGCCGCTCATCGAGCGCCCCGCCCTTCGTCTGCGAAAGGATGCGCGCCATGGGCGACATGCCCGCCATGCCGTAAAAGCTTCCTCCCGACTTGAAGTTCGGGCACACCTCAAGGCAGCAGCCGCACTGTATGCAGCGCGCCGCCTCGTAAACGTCCTCGTTTATTTTTTCATGGGAGCGCCCGTCCTCTTCAATCCATACGCGAAGCGTCATGAGCGCCTCCATCATCTTGCTTCTGTCAACGATGAGGTCGGCGACTACCGGGAATTTTTTAAGCGGCGACAGGCGCACGACCTCTCCTCGCTCCGAGAGCCGCGTGTCGCAGGCAAGGGCGGGACGGCCGTCTATCACCATGGCGCAGGCGCCGCACTTTTTCTGAAGACAGCTCGACTCCCAGCGTATGGGCTCGGCCGCTTCTCCCCCCGCGTCCAGAAGGGGCACGCGGGCGTTAATCTCGGAAAGCGCCGTCGCAACCGTCGCGCTTTCATCCTCCGTTTCGTATATAAAGCTCTGAATGTAGGGCGCGTCGCCCGGTGCGGCGCGCCGCTCTATCTCTATTATTCTTTTCATACAGTCTCCCTTAAGGGCGGTATATCGAGGTATCCCGTTATGACACGGCCGTCAATGCATTCGGCCGTGGAGGTCTTTTTATAGTTTTCGTCATCCCTTTCGGGGCAGTCGCGCCTGAAGTGGCTCCCGCGGCTCTCGCGCCGCATAATCGCCGACTTCGCCATGGCAAGCCCAAGGGACGCCCGCGCCTTCATCCTGTCGGACATGCCGTCCTCCTTTAAAAGCGCCTCTATGCGCTCAATGCACAGGCGCATGCCCTCCTCGCTTCTTACTATGCCAAGCCCCTCCATAAGTATGTCGGTAAGCCTTCGTTCAAAGGCGGGGTCTCTTTCGTTTCCCGAAAGCACCGTCGGTTCGCCCGCGGGCGCATGCTCAAAGCCCTCCATATATCCGGGCGCGGAAAGTATCTCCCGCGACAGCGTTTCCGCCGCCGTCTTTCCTCCGTATACCGCGCCGAGGAGCGAATTTCCGCCCAGGCGGTTCGCGCCGTGGTACTGGCAGGCGCATTCGCCCGCCGCAAGGAGGTTCTTTATATTAGTGCGGTGGCGCTCGTCGACCCATATGCCGCCCATGAAGTAATGGATGCCCGGCTCAACGGGAAGATGCTCCGCCGCCGGGTCTATGCCGAGAAAATGGATGCACTCCTCACGGAGATCGGAAAGCTTCCCCCGCCATGTGTCGTCGGAAAGGTGCGTCATGTCGAGATACGCCTGCCCGCCGCATTCGGGGTCGCGGCATACCGCGTAAATTTCCCGGGACACCACGTCGCGGGGCATGAGGTTCTTAAGCTCCGGGTATTTTTCCTCCATGAAGTACCATGGGCGGCCGTTTCTTTCTATGAAAAGCCGTCCTCCCTCGCCCCGCGCCGCCTCGCTTATAAGCATGCGCTTGCCCGAGATGCCCACGGTGGTGGGGTGGTACTGTATGAACTCAAGATTTGCAAATCTGACGCCGTGAAAGAAGGCTGTGGCCGCCGCGTCGCCCGTGTTCTGCGTCGTGCCCGTGGTATGGCCCGAAAAAAGGCCCGCGGGGCCGCCCGCCGAAAGTATGACGGGACCCGAAAACACAAGGCGGTCGCCCGTGAACGTGTCCCCTATGGCGCAGCCCGTGACCGCGCCGCCTTCCGTGACGAGGCTCAAAAAATCGTGGTGCGGGAAGCGCATAACAAGCCCCCGGGCCTCGTATTTTCTGCATTCGTCTATGAGGGCGCTCATGAGCATCTTGCCCGTACTGCTCTTTGCGTAGGCGGTGCGCTTTTTCTTCTGACCGCCGAAATTTCTTAAAACGAGCGTCTCGCCCTTCATCTGAAAGGGCACGCCAAGGCGCACAAATTCGCGCACTATGTCCGGCGCGCCCTCTGTAAGTCCCCTTACGGCGTTCGGGTCGGCAAGGTATACCCCGCCCTTCATCGTATCTGAAAAATGCTCGGCGGTCGTGTCTCCCTCGCCCATCGTATCAAGCGCGGCGTTTATGCCGCCCTCAGCCATGACGGACTGGGCGCGCTCCGAGCTCTGGCGCGAAAAAAGCCTGCAGCCAATGCCCGCCTTCGCAAGCGTAACCGCCGCGGAAAGCCCCGCAAGACCCGCGCCTATAATGTTTACCATGGCCTTCATACACCATTCCACCTGATATAATAAATGATAAAAGCCGCCGCCGCGAACAAAAGTATAAAGGAAAGTGCGACAAGTATCTCCGGCGCGCGCTCCTTTAAGCTTTTTATGCCGAAGGATATGAGCATCGGCTTAATATTTGATATAACGTGTACGCCTATTGAGGCGACAAGCAAAAGCTGCGTTATGAGGCGCGCCGTTGTGAACCACGCAAGGCGGTATACGCCCGCGTCCGTATAGCTGAAGGCGGCCACATGGAAAAAAAGCAGTACCATGACGGCAAAGCCGCTGATTCTGCGCGCCCAGAAAAGGCGGTTCTCACGAAAGTAGAACGCGCCCGTCTCGCGCCCCGTCATGATTGATTTTACTGTAAGCACCGTGCTTATGACCACATGAACGATGACGAGCGCCATCATTATCCACGCGAATGTGCGCATGGTGACAGTGCCGAAGCCAATAAGCTGCAGCGCGCCCAGCACGGCATGTATTAAAAACATAACGAGTATCGCCATGGCAAGCACTGCATTAACTCTTCTCATTGTCTTCTCCTGTAAGCACAACCAAGGAAAAATCCCTGTCGTATATGCGGCCGAACGAATAGGCGTCGGCCATTTCCCGCGACACTATAATAACGTCGAAGCCGCCGTATTCCGCCTTTGAGGCAAGCATGAGCGCCTCCTCGGTCTCTATCTTCATCTGATTTTCGGGAAGGCGCGACTGAAGGCTTCGCGCAAACTCAAGACCCGCCGCGTCGCCCTTTGGCACCGCGCATACTATGTCCTCCATTATTACGGGGACTTCCTCTCCCCGAAAGAACTGCTCCCAAAGCTTAAGCGTCTCACTGTCATTATGTACATCGCGGTTTATTATGACCGCAAAGCTCCCCGACGGCGCGTCAAGAATAACGCTCGCGCTTGAGACGGCGTCCTCGGACGCCCCGCCGAAAAGCGCATGTGGAACTCCCGCGGCCACGGAAGGTATGACCGCGAAAACGATTATTATTACAAGAGGTAAAACGATTCGTTTAAGCCCTCTCATAAGCTTATTCCTTCGCAGAATCAAGCGCCGCTTCTACCGCCTCGCCGAAAAGGTTGTAGGAGATAGTCGCGCCCGAAATGGCCTCAACCTCGTCGAGGGAGCCCGTTTCCTTAAGCTGCTCGGCATATGCCGCGCTTGCGCGAACAGCCTTCTGCGCCTTGTTGTACCAGTCGGCGTTCGTAACAACGCCGTTGTGCTTGCCGTATTCCTCGTCCTTTAAGGTGCCGTCAAGCTCGTATGTAAGGTATTCGCAGTCAACGATCTCGTTGTCCTTTATCGTTATGGTAACGACGCCGTAGCCGTTGCCGCCGCCGTTTTCGTCTTCGCTTTCAAGGTCCTCGTACATACTGCTCTGTCCCTCGTATGTGCCGTCCTTATAGCTTGCGGGGCCGCCGGAGCATGCCGCAAGCGAAAAAACAAGCGTGCCTGCCGCCAAAAGCGCAAAAATCTTCTTTTTCATTTTATTTCGCTCCCTTCGCAAATTCAGCCATCTGCTGTTCAAAATTTTCGTTTATTATCTCCTCGGTCAGCCTGCCGTTACGGAGCACAACCGTGCGTCCCGCCACCTCGGCCACCTCCGGGTCGTGGGTTACGACGATGAGCGTGGAGCCGTCGCGGTGGAGCTGTCTGAAGACGTCCAGCACGATGTTCTCGTTTGCCTCGTCAAGGTTGCCCGTGGGTTCGTCCGCAAGAATTATCTCCGGGTAGTTTATAAGCGCCCTCGCTATGCATACGCGCTGCTGCTCGCCGCCGGAAAGCTGGCTGGGCAGATGCTTTGCGCGGTCGGCAAGACCGACTCTCGCCAGTGCCTCCATTGCCTCCTTTTCGTCGGGCATGCTGTGGTAATACTGCGCCACCATGACGTTCTCAAGCGCCGTAAGGTAGTTTATAAGATGGAACTGCTGAAATATAAGTCCTATCTTGTCGCGGCGTATATCGGTAAGGTTCTTGCTGCTCTCCTTTGATATATCAACGCCGTCAAGAAGCACCTCGCCGAGAGACGGCTTATCCATGCAGCCGATTATGTTCATCATAGTGCTCTTGCCCGAGCCGGAGGGGCCCATTATGGCCACCCATTCGCCCGTGTCCACCTTCATGCTCACGTCGTCCAGCGCGTGAAGGTCTCCGTATATTTTAGAAACGTGTTTAAGCTCCAAAAGACTCATATCATTATCTCCTTTTTATTCACCCTTGAGGACTATTGCCGGCTCGACCTCGGTCGCGCTGCGAACGGGCAGCAGGCACGCAAGTCCCGTAACTATAACGGAAATTATTATCGTGGCCGGAAGGATAAGCGGCTGGAACTCGATAGAGCTGTTGAAAACCTTCATGCTCACTATCTGCGCGAAGGCAAAGCCGAGACCCGAGCCGATTATGCCGCCTATGCCGCCGAGAAGCAGCCCCTCGCCCATGAACTCGCGTATAATATTGCGGTTGGACGCGCCCAGCGCCTTTCTTAACGCTATCTCCTTTCGTCTCTCCGTCGCCACGGCCATCATAGTCGTTGCAACGCAGATCATCGTAAGAAGAAGCACCACCACGGTAACGAGGAACACAAGCGCCTGAAGCTTTGTAAGCACCGTCGTCTCCGACTGAGCCACGCGCTTTACGGCGCGCGCCGAAACCTCGGGCACATTCGTCCTTATGGCGTCGGACATGGACGTAAGCTCCGTCTGCGTCGCGGAAATGCTCAGCTCCGCCACGTCATAGACGCCCTTTACGCCCGTAAGCTCCTCAATATCCTCAAGGGGGATAAAAAAGTAGTCCTCCTCGCTTCCGCCCGTGTCAAGTATGCCCGACACGGTGAACGTCTTTCTTATCCTGCTGTCCGCGATGACCTGCGGGTCGTCGCTTTCCGTTTCGGGGGTGTAGACTATCTCAAGCGTGTCGCCGACACGGAACGCCATGCCGGACGCCTTGTTCTTACCCACCATTACTTCTCCCGGCTTTGAGGGCCATTCGCCCGACACCTGCCAGTAGGGCGACGTTTTCTTCGCGCCCTCCATGTCGGTTGCGGCGACCCTTACGGGAAGCTCGTTTATCGTTACGTTCTCATACCTGTAAGGCGCAACGCCCACAAGCTTTGACTCGCTTATGTGCGTAAGCGCACGATCAAGCGTATCCTCATTAAGAGGCGTATCCGACGACGCGGGAAGCAGTATCATATTCGCGCCGTAGTTACGAAACTGCGCGCCCATCTGACGGGGCACGTCATAGTATATTGTTACAAGTCCGGACAGTATCGTCGCGCCCACCGCGATTGCAAGAAGCGCCACGAGCATCCTCGAGCGTCTGCGCATGAGGGACGTTGTTATCATCCGAAAATACATTTTTCGCTTTGTCATTTTAACTCCCCCTTAACGCCCGTGAAGCACTTCTGCCGGCTCAAGTCTTAATACCATACGCACGGCGGGAATGCTGCCCGCAAGCGTTACGGCCACGACAAGTATCGCAACTATCGGTATTATCATGAGCTTTATGTCTATGGCGGAGCCGAAAACGGAATGGCCGACTATCTGCGCAAAGCCGATGCCCGCGAAATATCCGATTATGCCGCCTATTATCGCCGTTATTATTATCTCCGTAAGCACGAGCCGCGATATCATGCCGTCGTGGGCTCCTATGGCCTTTAAGAGTCCTATTTCCTGGCTTCTTTCCATAACGCTGGCCGTTACAAGGTTTGAAATGCCCAGAGCGGAGCCGATAAGCGCAAGCACCGTTATGAGTATCATAAGAAGCTTCGTCTTATCGAGTATAGCGCCCTCCGATTCGGCTATCTGCCTTACGGGAGCCGCCACGGAGTCTGTTATTACCTCCTGTATCTGATAGCAGATGGAGCTTGCGTATGCCGTGCAGTACCACGTTTCATACTGGGCTATGGACAGAGACGACGGGTCCTTCGCCGCCTTTCTCGCAAGCTCGTTGTCGGGCGTCGTAAGGGCGCTGACCTCGATGCTCGTAAGTCGTCCGTCCGTATTTGAAAGCTCCTGCACCATGTCCATCGGCGCGAAGACCTCGGCGTCCTCGTCGCCGCCCGCGTCGAACACGCCGACCACGGTAAGCTCCCTGGTGCCGTAGGAGGTGGCCACGTTTATAACGTCGCCCGCGCCTATGCCCTCTCTTTCGGCCACAAGCGCGCCCACCATGCACACGTCGGCGCTGTTTGCCGCCTGCTCGTCAAGCCATGCGCCGTCCGTCACGTCCCACCAGCTTCGAAGGTTCTGTATGCCCGTGTCAAGCGTTTCGCCCGTGGGCAGATCCATATGGTGGTTGAACCATGTGCCCACAAGCCTTACGTCTTCATGGCCGTTAAGCTTTGCGGTGGTGTCTATAAAGGGGGCAAAGTCAACTATGTTGAACGCCCAGAATATCGTCTTAATGTTGCCAAGCTCGTCCTCGCGGAGGTACGCGCCGGCAGTGTCCGCGTCGCCGCTTACGTCGTAAAGGTCGGAGAGCATCGACGCCTCCTTCGATACGACGGTTATGTTTGCGCCGTAAGCCTTCAGCTCCTGATTTACCTTGTCCTCAACGTCCATCATTACGTTGAGCATGGCCGTAGCAAGCGATGCGCCAAGAGCAATGGTGAAGGCTATCATAAGCATTTTGCCGCGCTGGCGCATAAGCACGCCTCTTATCATTCTAAGAAACAATTATATCCCTCCCGATCACTTGAATTCCGCCTCATGCTCCGTAAGCTCGGCCGTCGGGAGCACGATATAACCGTTTTCAACGCTGTATGATACGGGGATGGGGTTGCATCCGCCCTTGAAGCCGATGGTGTTTATATTCATAACAACGTCGCAGAGCTTGCAGACCACCTGTCCGTTTCGCTCGAAGTAGCCCGTTTCGCCGCATACGTCGCAGGCGTCGAGGCCTATGCCGTAGGAGGAGGAATTGGGCTTCTTTATTACGATGAACCTTACGCCCACGCCGTTGTCCGTGACGTATGTGAACCTGTGGAGATGGCCGTCCGCCACCTGCTCAAGCGATACGTATACGCCGCCGTCACGCACCTCGCATTCCTCCGACGGGGAAAGCTCCACCTCGCGCTCATCGGCCGCCCTTACGACCGTTAAATTCAGCACACCCAAGACGAAACAAATTATAAGAACAACCGAGCCTATTCTTCGCTTGCGCCAGACTGATTTGATCCTTCTTCGCTGCGCCGGATTGTCATACGGCTCGTTCTGACGAACGCTTCTTATCCAAAGGATAACGGGTATTGCTGCGGCTATTATAAGGGATAAGTAAATAAAAAAGTCGCTGTGATTGTACGTCGTCGTCATTAAGGAGAAAAGCGCCTTGTTCGACGGTATGAACCGCTTTGAAAGCAGCACTCTGAGCACTACGGACGCCTGACATACCATGTTTACAATTATGAGTATGTAAAACACCTTTTTAAGCGTGGAAATATCGAGCTGCTTTGAAAGGAACCGTGCGAATATGCCCGCAACCACTACTATGGCAAGACCGAATATCCAGCCTATGAGCCTGTAAAAGAAGTCAGTTGAAAGCACCGAGCTGTTGGCGAGGTCAAAGTTGAAGGGGTAGCCCAGCACATTAGGAAGCGCATAGACCATCCACGTTGCCATAAGCACGACAGAGGCGATGCGGTGAAGCTTCGATTTCCCTTCGCCTGCCTTCTTTCTTCCCGAAAGCGCAAAAAACAGCACGGCCGCTATAAGGGAAACGATAAGGATGCGAAGGTTCCAGATGTTCGAGTCCACATGGTAGACCACGTTTTTGTATATCGCCATGATGACCGAGACGATAATGCCTATTATAAAGCCCGTGCGCACCGTCTTTTTCCCCTGCTCACCGTCTGTCATGACGATAAACGCGGACAGCATTCCCACAAGAATACCCGTTACAAGCAGGTCGCTTACGACCTGTATCATATATTTAAGCATTTTTCATGCCCTCCTTTTGCCATTTCGCAAAATCCGAAATAGCGCGCCAAAAACATTCTCAAGCCGGGCGCAGTATCGGCCCGGCTTCGGGAATGTTTCTTTGGTTTATATCGGTATCAAACTAATTTTTAACTGAATCAGTTTACGGGGATGTACTCCCAGTTCTCAAACGTTACAACGATCGGGTCTGCCGGGAAACGTCCGGTAACGCCGGTCTCTTCGTCAACGTGGAGAAGGTAACCGTTCTCGTTGGGGTGATGGATGGTGAGCTGGAGTGCATAGGTGCCTGCGCCCTCGGGCATCTTGATGTTTGCGCCGTAGTGCGGGCCGTCGCTTGCTGCCATCGGCATGAACGTGCCGCTGCCGCCTTCAACCTCGGAACCGTCTTCTCTTAATACCTTATAGTCGATGGTCAGATACGGAACCCAGTCGCCGGTGCCAAAGCCCAGGTCGTTTGCAAGTGCGGAAACGTCAGCCTCGATGTGGATGTCAGCCTCTTCGGGGGAAAGACCGGAAGCGGGATCCATCGTTACTGCCTGGAAGTATACAGCCGCGATGTGGAGATATTCTACATCAAATTCCTCGTCGCCTATCGGATACTCGGTAAATCCGGCCTCTTCGCCGGGAGCGGCAGCCGCGCCCTGCTCTTCAACCTGTACGTCCTGCTGTGCTTCTTCCTCCTGCTTTGCATTGCTGCAGCCTGCGAGAAGCGCAACGCCCATAACGCCTGCCAGTGCTATTGCACCGATCTTCTTTAAATTCATTGTGTTTACCCTCCTATGTATTTTTTATATAACTCTCTCTTCCTTTTGGGAAAAGTCAAGTCCTTCTTTATGCCTGTCCGTTCGCCCTTGCTTCTTCTGCTTCTCTCTTGAGCCTGTTGTTTCTCTTAATCTGCAAAACGAAGGTTATGACCGTTACGATGAGCAGTATAAGCTGCGGAACGAGCGTCTGAACACAGGGATATACGCCCAGCACCTCGAGCACGGGATTCGACGGAACCCACGATACGGGAGTCATTATTATAACGTCGCCCTCGATAAGCTCCTTTATGCCCGAGCCCAGGAACGCGATGGACATTATGAACATCAGTATGCTCGTTGCGAGGAAGAACGGCTTCAAGGGAAGTCTTACCGACCAGTAGCGTATTGCAAGGTAGATGAACACAAGCACTACGCAGCCCACCGCAAAGCCGCCCCATACGGGAGCGGTGCTCTCGGCGTCCGCAAGCAGCGGCTGGTAAAAGAGTATTACCTCCGCGCCCTCTCTGAACACCGCGAGGAAGGCCGTAAAGCCCAGGGCGAACATGCTGCCCGCCTGAACGCCGCTTTGTACCTTGCCCTCGATGTATCTCGACCAGGCCTCGGACTCGGACTTCGATACCATCCAGTTGCTGACCCAGAAGAGTACGACAACCGCGATAAGAGCGGTGACGCCCTCGATTATCTCCTGCGGCGCCGCGTTTGCAAGCTTCAGCGCGTTTAAGAGCCATGCGGCAACGAAGCTTAATACTATCGCAAGCACGGAGCCCCAGTATACGGGGCGTAGCTTTGAGCCGTTGCCCGATTTTACGAGGTACGCAATGATCGCGCCCACGACGAGGATAGCCTCTATGCCCTCACGGAGTATAATTCCGAAGCAGGCAAAGAACGTGGCCACGCTGCTTCCCGTGCCGCCCGCGCTTTCGGACGAACCCGACGATGTGCCGTCAAGGATGTTCGCGTCCTCTCTGAGCATTGCCTTGAGTTTTTCTATTTCTTCCTTGTATTCCTCAACGGGCACGCCTTTTTTGGCGGCCGACTTGCAGTTCGTGAACTGAAGCTCGACCTCCGTCTTTCGTGAGCCGGATATGTAGCCCATTACTATGCGTTCAAAGCCCGTTGTTTCGTAATAGCCGTAGTAGGCCTCGTTTACGCCCTTGAACGCGGCATCCGCGTCTCCGCTTTCATACGCGGCATACGAGTTGTCAAGCACGGCGTCCATCGTATCAACGACTTCATTCCATGTTGCAAATTCGCTTTCCGCGCCCGCGTACACCCCGACGCATACGGTAAGTATGAGAAGGAGCGCAAGCACTCTGATTACACGTCTTGATTTGTTCATTTCCTGTGATCGTCTCCAAACCTATGTTAGCTTTGATAAACTTTTGTTAGCCGGTACAAACTTTTGTTAGTTTTTACTAACCCACAGCCTTAAAATAAAGCCGGTCAGACCGACTGTTCGATACAAGTTAGACATTTCTAACCGCAGGGCTTAAATTAAAGCCGGATTGCTCCGACCCCCGAGTTAGATTTTACTAACCTTAATCGTTTTGCATTATACACCTTTAAAAATCCGTTGTCAACAAAATCACAAAAATAAATTTCATAAAATTACTGAAGGCACTCCCGTGCCATCGGGTGCTCTTTTATGAATTCGGCGCTTCTGAAGCGCTCCTCCCTCTCATG
>JAFOLN010000077.1 GCA_017419325.1 Clostridia bacterium | reverse complement strand
TATTACTCGGATATTTGTTCAAAAGTCAGGTTCTGATTGTCAAATCCCTTAACGTACCATCCATCGGAAATAGTCACGGTCGTAGAATCTCCGGGTTCCATTCTGTCGGAGACAAAAGCGTCTGCAACTTCTTCCCAGCCTTCTTCCGTTACATGAGTTTCATCGGTATAAATGTAGACGAAATCGAAAACATCTTTGTTGTTTGTAACAGTATAGGTTCCGGCGGGAATATGGTATGCAATATACGAAACGGGCATATCCGTGTCGGCGTTAAGCGTTACGGTCGTGCTGTACTCGTTTTCGGTGCCGTCCAGCGTAAATACAAGAGCCTCCGGGGCTTCCTCGGTTTGTTCGCTTGACCCCGAGCTTTTGTCATTGCTGCCGCAGGCCGCAAAAACAAGAACCATGGATAACGCAAGAATAAGGGCTATAATTCTTTTCATATTTTTCATCCTTTCTTTTTATGTGTGTATTTATAGTATACACTATTTTTGTAATTGTGTTATAACAAATAAAAAAATTTACAGCCCGAGGGTGCCAATCCATTTTTCAAGCTCCGCGGCGGATGTGCCGGAGCGGAACACCTTGCCTTCCTTAAGAACCGCGCCTTTGCAGCTGGGGGCGAGGCCCTCGTTCGTTTTTCCCATGCCGCTTCCGCCCGAGGTGGCGAAGGGGACTATCGTTTTTCCCGAAAGGTCGAAGCATTCAAGATACGTGTTTATTATCGTGGGGGCAACGTACCACCAGATGGGGAAGCCCACGAATATTACGTCGTACTCATCGACCGGGGGCGGAGCCTCGTTCATTTTCGGGCGAAAGCTTCTGTTTTTCATCTCAATCGTGCTGCGGGAGCTCTTGTCCATATAGTTTAAGTCCGCCCTCGTATAGGGAACCTCCGGCTTTATCTCATAGACGTCCGCGCCGAGCGCGTCTTTAAGCGTTCCCGCGAGACGGGCCGTGGCGCCGCCTGCCGAAAAATATGCCACCAATGCTTTTTTCATAAGAAATTCCTCCTTTTATATATGTAAAAATATTATTGTTTTCGCCGCCCCGCACTAATTCATCATGCCGGGGTATAAAAAGAGCACGGCTCCCGCGATGAAGAGCCATATCACAAGAAATACGGGCACGATTATCTTGAAGCTTAAGTGCTTGCTCTTATGGCGGATAAGGAACACGCCGATGAACGCGCCGAGGCTGCCGCCTATGGCGGTGAGTATAAGAAGCGTGCGCTCCGGGATGCGGAGCTTCACGTTTCCCGTCTTGCTTGCGAGCTTGTCGTATATCATGAGTATGAGCGTCAGTATATTTACCGCGCCAAGGTAGTAAAATATGCCGGGATAGAGGAAAAGAATGAGCGTTTTCATTGAAAAAACCACCTCCGTATGATAATGTTATATCATTATCCTAAAAATAAATCAATTTTGATTGCAAAAATACTCATATTAAGGTAAAATGTATCCGTAGACAAGTATGAACCTATAAAGCGGAGGGCGAAAAATGGCAACGCAGGACAATAAACAGGCAAAATACAAGCGCGTACTTTTGAAGGTAAGCGGCGAGGCATTGGCGGGCGCGCAGAAAACGGGCTTAAATTCCGATGTGCTGGGCGCGATATCCGAAAAGATAAAGCAGCTTACCGAGATGGGAGTCGAGCTGGGCATAGTCGTAGGCGGCGGCAACTTCTGGCGCGGCACGAGAAGCGGCAAGGGCATGGACAGGACGCGCGCAGACCATATCGGAATGCTTGCCACCGTCATGAATTCGCTGGCGCTGTGCGACGCGCTTGAGCAGCGCGGCGTTACGACCCGCGTACAGACGGCGATAGAGATGCGCTCCATCGCGGAGCCGTACATAAGAGGCAGGGCGATACGCCATCTGCAGAAGGGCAGAGTAGTCATCTTCGGCTGCGGCACAGGCAATCCCTATTTCTCCACCGACACGGCCGCGGCGCTGAGAGCCGCGGAGATAGACGCGCAGATAATTCTTCTCGCAAAGAACGTGGACGCCGTTTATTCCGCCGACCCGAACAAGGACCCGACGGCGAAAAAATACGACAAGCTGTCGTACATAGACGTGCTTAACCGCGGGCTTGAGGTAATGGACTCCACAGCCACCTCGCTGTGCATGGACAACAACATACCTATACACGTGTTCGGCGTGGCCGACCCGGAGAACATAATCCGCGCCGTATGCGGAGAGTCCATCGGTACGCTGGTGGCCAATCAGTAATGAAAGCAAACGAAAGTCTTATAATATAAAGGAGGAATTGTTGTGAAGGAACAGCTTAAAACCACGGAAGAAAAAATGAATAAAACTATTGCATCTTTGGTGAGCGAATACGGCACTATACGCGCAGGCAGCGCCAACGCATCCCTTCTTACGAAAATAAGCGTCGAGTATTACGGCCAGCCTACGCCGCTTCGCGACATAGCGACGATAACGACGCCCGACCCCCGCACGCTTTACATCGCGCCCTTCGACCCGAAGGCGCTCAAGAACATCGAAAAGGCGATACTCGCGTCGGATCTGGGCATAAATCCCCAGAGCGACGGCAAGGGCCTTCGTCTTGCCATTCCGCCGCTTACCGAGGAGCGCCGCATAGAGCTGTCGAAGCAGGTATCGAAGAAGGCGGAGGACGCCAAGGTTGCCATCCGCTCCATTCGCCGCGACACCATCGAGAAGTTCAAGAAGATGAAGAAAAAGAGCGAGATAACCGAGGACGACTTAAAGGACGCAGAGAAGAAGGTTCAGGATATCCACGACAAGTTCATTAAGGAGATAGACAAGATCTGC
>JAFOLN010000008.1 GCA_017419325.1 Clostridia bacterium | reverse complement strand
TAATACGGCGCAGATAAGCGTGACCGCGGTTGACCGTCAGACGAAGACGACGAGCCAGACGCTTAACTGCGTTGTTACCGTAAGAAACCAGAACGCGTCCTTCGACATTTCCGACACGGCTGTGGCGGGCTCGAAGCATTCCATGGAGACGGTGGCGCAGAGCCTTTCGTCGGCATTTGAAAGCAAGTTCGGAAAGCTTCCCGGCGCGTCCGCGAGCGTCCGCATCCGCGAGCCTCAGGGCATGACGGGCATGATACGCTTAAGCGACGGCGTTCCCGCGGCGGCCAGCGAAAGCTATACCTTCGACCAGCTTAGGAGGATGTATTTCGACTCCTCCGTAAGCGGCAGGTTCCAGACGGCGTACACCGTGACGGACGGCGCGTCCGTTATCACGGGTACTCTGATCATAAACGCGTCGGGCGGCGCGGTAGTCTCCGACGCGGAGCTTTCCGAGGACGCGATAACGATGGACGTTTACTCAAGCAAATACCTCGGTCTTACGCTTACGCCCGCAAAAGCCGACTGCACCGTATCGTGGACGTCGAGCGACACATCCGTCGCGGCCATATCGGGAAGCGGCAAGAGCGTAACCGTGGTGTCGCAGGGCGTTAAGGGCACGGCCACGGTCACGGCCACGATAAAGGACGCGGGCGGCAATACCCTGACGCGAAGCTGTGAGGTAACGGTAGGCGGCGAAAAGGCCGAGCCCGGCAAATACGACCCCACCGTAACGGTAATGATGGGCTCCGACTATTACGGCACCGCCGTTTCCGACAGCATATCGAAAGCTTGGAACAGCGCATACAACACCGTGCTCCCCGAGAGCGCGGAGATACGCTTTACGGGCAAGGGCAGCGAAAGATACGGCGTTATGTGCCTTGAAAACGGCGTTCATATCACCATGAACGTGCCCTACACCTTCGGCGCGTTTCGAAGCATGTACTTTGAGCCCTACGCGGCGGGCACTTATACGCTGCCGTATTCGGTGAGCCACAACGGCATGACGCTTTCGGGCACCATGAGCGTGGAGATAAAGAGCTCGAACCTGTCCGTCACCATGGACACGCCGAACCTCTCCATGCCCGCGTATTCGAGCCGCATCGTGAATGTGTCCGTATACCCGGAGAGCGAGTATAAGAGCATAACGTGGACGTCGAGCAACACGAGCGTTGTGTCCGTTACGGGAAGCGGCACGGCGGCGACGCTCACCTCGACGGGCAAGACGGGCAGCGCGGCCGTTACGGCGGTCATCACGGACAACAACGACAACCGCCTTTACAGCACCTGCAGCGTGACCGTTTCGGGCGGCGACTCCCAGCAGAATTACGACCCCGCCGTTTATACGACCATCGGCGTAAACTACGCGGGAACGGGCACGTCCGACGCGATGCGCGCCCAGTTCAAGAGCATATACGGCCTCGATATAAAGGACAGCGAGGCAAAGATAACATTCTCCAACACGGGCAACCCGGCCATAGGCGTTATGCGCCTTAAGAACGGCATCACCATCCGGCCCGACACGGAGTACGGCTTCGACGAGTACATCGCCATGTATACGGAGCCCGTTTCAACGGGCACCTTCAGCGTTCCCTATGCGCTCTCCTTCGGAGGCAAGACGCTTTCGGGCACCGTGAGCGTTATTATAAGCGAGGGCAGCGTAAACTGTACGCTTGTGCTCCCCGGCACGGGCGAATACGCCCTTTCCGACGATATGTCGGGAAGCACCGGCGCAAAGCAGCTTGCCGACGCGATAAAGAACGCAGTGGGCACATCATGGACGCACGTGCGCTTTAAGACCTCCCAGGACCGCGTGGGCACGCTCACCCTTCAGGGAGCCGCTTTAAGCGAGAACACGAAGGTTACTGCCGAGGATCTTGAGAAGCTTCACTTTACCGCAAATCTGCCCGGCACGTTCACGGCGGAGTTCACCGTATACAGCGACAACGGAAAGCTCGCCCGCGGCAGACTGAAGATGATATCCGGCGGCACCGGAGCGGAGGTATTCGAGGACGTTGACGAAGGCGCGTTTTACGCGGACGCCGTAAGCTACGCATTAAAGGAGCAGATAACGACGGGCACCGGCGCGACCGAGTTTTCGCCCGCGTCGGCGGTCACCCGAGCGCAGGCCGTGACCTTCTTATGGAGAGCGAACGGCAAGCCCCTGGGCGGCGAGGTAAACCCCTTTACCGACGTGCCCGCGGACGCATATTATACGGAAGCGGTGCTCTGGGCCGTTAAGCAGGGCATAACGACGGGCATGACGGAGACCACCTTCGGCCCCGACGAAACGCTTACCGAGGATCAGATGCTTACCTTCATCTGCCGCGCGGACGGCGCAAGGGCAAGCGGCGAGGACTGGTCGGAGGCTGCAATGCAGTGGGCCGACAGAGAGGGCCTGTTTGTCGGGATGCCTCAAAAGCCCACCCCGAAGGCACATTCCCCGCGCTGCAACGTGGTATATTACATCTGGAAGGACGCACAGTAACATAAAAGCAATCGAAAGAAGCGAAAAGCGGGAAGCTTTTCGCTTCTTTTTTTTATAAAAAAGGGAAAAAGAACAAAAATACACCCGTGAGGCGAGCTTGGGACGCATTTATTGACATATTTCAGCCGATGGTTTATATTTTTATTAAAGAAAAAAAGGCGGAATTTAAAAAATGAGCGTGGGGTGCGCGCCCAAAGGGGAGGTTTTAATATTTGTCCCGAAGAACGCTTAAGATTATATCGTGCATCGCCGCGATGGTAATGATTGCGGCAATATTTACGGGGTGCGCGGAAAATATGAAGAAAAACGAGCATATAAGCATGCCCGCCGTTATACGCGGCACGGACTTTTGCATAATGAACGCGGAGGGGGAATACGAGCCCGCATTTCTTGACGGCGTGAACATAGGCGCGGCCTCCGTGGGCAATTTCCCCGGCGAGTTCGGCATCACGAAGGAGGAATATATACGCTGGTTCGGGTATATAGGCGACATGAACGTAAGAGTCATCCGCGTATATGTAAATCAGATGCCCCAGTTCTACGAGGCGCTTTATGAATACAATACGAAGGCGGAGCGCCCGCTTTATCTCATACAGGGCGTTTACGCGAACGAGGACCTTATAGCAAGGGATATGAACGCCTTTGACGGGGAGTTTCAGGACGTTTTCTTTACCGATATAAGAAACGCCGTCGATATGATTCACGGAAACTGCGAAATCGAAAAGCGCCCCGGCAACGCGGGCGGCACATATACGGCCGACGTGTCGTCGTGGGTCATCGGCTGGATTTTAGGCATAGAGTGGAGCGCCGACTTTGTAAATTCCACGAATGAGTTAAATCCCGACCGAACCGGATTTTCGGGAAAGTATGTCTATACGGACGGCGCCTCGCCCTTTGAGGTGTTCCTCGCGGAGACGGCCGAAACGGCCATAGAGCGGGACATTGAGGTGTACGGCGACAGCCGCCCCGCGGCGCTTTGCAACTGGTGCACGACAGACCCGCTTTCGCACCCCAACGAGCCGAGCCCCGAAATGGAGGACGCGGTCTCGGTGGACACGGAGCATATAAGGGCGACGGACGCCTATGAGGCGGGCTTTTTCGCCTCGTATCACGTTTACCCATACTATCCGGAGTTCTTAAGCTACGACACGAAATACTTACAGGGCGACGACCCCGACCCGTATCTTGCATACTTAAAGGAGCTTGTGTCGTACCATTCCGTGCCGGTGCTCGTGTCGGAGTACGGCATACCCACGTCCCGCGGCATAGCACATAAAAACGCGGTAACGGGCATGTCACAGGGCTTTGCGGACGAGCGAAAACAGGGCGAGTGGCTTGTTTCGCTGAACTGCGACATACGCGCGGCGGGCTGCTGCGGAGCCATAATATTCAGCTGGCAGGACGAGTGGTTCAAGCGAAACTGGAACACCATGGACTACGAAAACCCGGAGCGGCGCCCCTTCTGGTATAACGTACAGTGCCCGGAGGAGTGCTTCGGCATCCTCGCCTTCGAGCCGGGGGAAAAGGAGAGCACGGTAAGAGTAGACGGCGACGTGTCCGAATGGAAGGGCGACGCGCCCGTATCCTCGCAGGACGGCATGGAGGTATACGCCCGCTGCGACGAGGCTTACCTTTATCTTATGATAAGGGGCGACGGCTGGGACTTTGAGCGGGACACGGCGTATGTGCCCATAAAGACGTCGCTTACAACGGGAAGCGACCATACCGCGGACGGACTTATGTTTTCCGACAGGGCGAATTATCTTATGATACTTAATGGAAAAGAGGGAAGCCGCGTGCTTACCGACGCCGCCTGCGACGTGTTCATGTACAGCTACTCCCATCTTCATCCCTTCCTTGAGCCCGTGCCGGGTCAGTACGAAAAGAATTCGGGGTATTTTAACCCCATATACATAGCGCTCAACCGTCCCATGTTCATGCCCGAGACGGGGGAGACGACACAGTTCTCGCGCCATGAAACGGGACTTCTCAGATACGGCAATGCCGGGGAGGACTCCCTTTCCGACATCTGCGCGGGCGGGGACGGCGTTGAGATACGTCTGCCGTGGCAGCTTATAGGATTTATGGACCCGTCGACAAAGCAGGCGGTGGGCGACCTTACGGCAAACAGCGGCGGCATACCTTCGGAGACGACGGACGGCATACGCGTCGGCGCGTCGCGGGACGGAAATGCCGTGATAGAAATGGGCCTCTTTACATGGGAGAACTGGGAAATGCCCGTTTACCGTGAGCGGCTCAAGGCGTCTTATGAAGTACTGCGCGACTATTTCGCACAGCAACAGGGGGAATAACAGGTGCACGAATGGGTACAGATATTTATTGACGTTCTAATAGTAGGCATGGCGGCCGTCCTTATTGTGTTTACCCTGCTTTTATTCATACTTCATATCATCTCAACGTCGAACAGGATAAGAGTGGAGCGCATAAAGAGATGGATAATGCGAATACTCAGCGTAAATCAGGATCTGGAATACAGGCGTGAGCAGATATACCACCTTATAAAGCAGGACAGCGAGATAAAGACGCTCCGCGACATAAGGGGCATCCGCTCCGGACGAGGCACCATAGCCCTGTCAATGGTGGTGGCGGACGTAACGCCGGAGCAGAGGGAGCAGCTTCGCGGGATAATCCTTCATGACGAATGGTACGCCGCCCACGTTCACAAGAAGCTGCGTTCGGGCAATTCGGCTCAGGTGGGCGTGTTCACGAAGCTTATAGCCGACCTTAAGCTTACGGGCTTCGAGGACGAGGTGTTTGAAAATCTCTACCGATTTATGAGCCTTGCCGACCTTCAGGAGATAAGCATGCTGGCGCTTTTCATGTGCGGCTGCGAGGACAGGCTCCTTACCCTTTTTGCCGACAAAAGCTTTCGGATAATACTCTCCTTCAGACAGCTTCAGGAGGTATTCGACAACTATTCGGGCGACCGCGCAAGGCTCTATCACGAGCTTCTGGGCCTCGACTGCGACGTATACGTGACCCGCGTCTGCATAAGAGGCGTGGGCGCGGAGGGGCTTTACGATATGTGCCCGAAGATAGAGCCGTATCTTTCCTCCGGCAACGTAAACGTGATGATAGAGACGATACGCTCCCTCGGAAAGCTTCGTTACCGTCCCGCCGCCGACGTTATACGGGAGCGCACGAAGCATGAGGTGTGGAGCGTAAGAAGCACGGCGGTCACCGCCCTTTTTGAGATATGCCCCGACGACTGCTATGAGGAGCTTCTCTCATGCCTCTGCGACAGAGAATGGTGGGTTCGCTTCCACGCCGCCGAGGCGCTGAGCGAAATCCGCGGCCACGAAAGCCTTATCGCGGACGTAAAGGCGCTGGGCGACAGGTTCGCCTATGAGATGATGAATTATATGCTGGAGCGAAAAAGACTTCTTTCAACGGAGGTGCCTGCATGAGCTTTAATCCCTACAACATAGTTATGATCATAAACTATGTTTCCCTGTTTTACGTGCTTGCCATAAGCACCATATACCTTGTGCAGCTCATCTGCGCCATAAGCGGTCTGGGCGAATACAGCCGCTCCATGAAGTACACCGACTACGCGCGCTTCGTGTTCTCCGACAACATGGTGCCCATAAGCGTGCTGGTGCCCGCTTACAACGAATCGGCCACCATAGTAGACAATACGAAGAACCTTCTGTCCCTCGACTTCGGCCATTATGAGGTAATCGTCATAAACGACGGCTCGAAGGACAATACGCTGGAGCTTTTAAAGGACGCCTTCAACCTTATAAAGATAGACCAGCCCTACAAGCGCTCCATTGAGACCCAGCCCATAAAGGACATATACCGCTCGGCGGCATATCCGAACCTCGTTGTCATCGACAAGGAGAACGGCGGCAAGGCGGACGCGCTGAACGCGGGCATAAACGTGTCCATGTACCCGGTGTTCGTGTCCATCGACGCCGACTCCATTCTTGAGAAGGCGTCCCTTGCGAAGATAATATACGCCTTCATGATAGACCCGAAGTGCGTGGCCGTGGGCGGCATCATAAGAATAGCCAGCGGCTGCGAGATCGTGGACGGCGAGCTCCATGAGATAGATTTGTCGGGGAATCCGCTCCTTATGCTTCAGACGAACGAGTACCTGCGCGCATTCCTTACGGGACGAATAGGCTTTCATAAGATGGGAATGCTGCTTATCATATCGGGAGCCTTCGGCGCGTTCAACAAGCAGGTGGTCATCGACGCGGGAGGCTATACGCCGCGCTGCATCGGCGAGGACATGGAGCTTGTTGTAAAGCTCCATAAGGATATGATGAACAAGGGGCGCGTATACTCAATAAAGTTCCTCCCCGACCCAGTATGCTGGACCCAGCCGCCGGACAATCTTTCTGACCTTAAAAAACAGAGAAAGCGCTGGCACATCGGCCTTATTGATACGCTCCTTCGCCACCGCGACATGGCGTTTCGCGCCCGCTACGGCCGCGTGGGGCTCTTCTGCCTGCCGTATTTCTGGATATTCGAGCTTATCGGCCCCATATTCGAGGTAATGGGCTACATATCCGTGCCCGTGGCCTTCATTCTGGGCATCATAAACATCCACTTTATGATAAGCTTCTTCATAGTGGCGGTGCTCTACGGCATAATCCTGTCAACGGGCGCGCTTCTTATGGAGGAAAAGACCTTCAGAAAATATCCGAAGATAAGTCAGATATTAAAGCTTTATCTCTACGCGATAATCGACAACTTCGGCTACAGACAGCTTAACTCCATATACAAGGTGGAGGCGACCTTCGGCTACAGGAAGAATAAGTCCTCCTGGGGCAGCATGAAGCGCCGCGCCTTTGTGTCGGGCGAGAAGAAAAAGTAATATCGGGCGATCCCTCCTGCCGAATGGGCAGGCGGGATTTTTTTATATAAAAGTGAAATGAGACAAAAACGTCCCATTGCCTTCGCTATGATGTAACCACAGAAAAAACTTATTAAACGGAGGCAGTATTATGAAAGCATTTGACAGGATCATTGGCTACAGAGAGATTAAAAGTCAGCTCATCGTCATAGCGGACACGCTTAAAAACAGGGAGGCCTACAGGGCGCTGGGCGTTGATATGCCCCGGGGGCTTCTTCTTTACGGCGAGCCGGGCGTGGGGAAGTCGCTTATGGCAAAGTGCCTCATTGAGGCGTCGGGGCTTTCCGTGTTCACCTGCCGAAAGACGGAGCCGAACGGCGAATTCGTAAGGATTATAAAGAACACCTTCGACCGCGCATCACAGGCGGCGCCGTCCATCGTTTTTCTTGACGATATGGACAAATTCGCAAACGGAGACCAGAGGCGGCGCGACTGCGAGGAATATGTGACCGTGCAGGCCTGTATAGATGAAACAAAGGGACGGGATGTGTTCG
>JAFOLN010000076.1 GCA_017419325.1 Clostridia bacterium | reverse complement strand
GGCGTACCAGTAATGAATTTCGGTCGCCATGTTGGGAAGAGGGCTCGGTATGCGGTAATTGTTGCAGGAATCGAAGGTGCGCCATATGGTCCTGCCCGAACAATGGTTTAAAACTTCGGCGACGTATTCGATGTCTTCATCCGAATATTCGTCTGTCGCAAAGGCCTTCTCTAAAAGCTTTACGCCGCCCGCTTTGCCCGTCATTATCATAAGATAATCCTTAAGCGCGATAAAGCGCGTCACAATGCGCGGCAGGCGGTACGGCGTAATGCCGCCGTCCATTACGCAGTGGCGTATGGGCGCCGACTGCCCCAGCGTCACCAGAAGTGCAGTGGAGCCGCCCATGGAGCAGCCGTAAACGGCGTGAACGCAGGCTATGCCGTTTCGCTTTATCCAATCGTTTATCTCCAGCGCAATCTCTTCAACGCCTGTGAAGTCGCCGTCTTCATCAAAGTCGTAGCCTGGCAGAGCGGGGATGATAAGGTGATAGTCGTCTTTAAGATGGGGTATCACATATTCAAAATAGTCCCACTTCACAAGCGAGGGGTGTATAAGGATAATCGCTTCCTTGTTTTCGTCTCCAAATTCGTGTATAGTCATTTACTGTCTTTCTCCGAAATCGCTTTTCGGGTCTGCGCCCGAAATAAAACCGTAAAATCCATCGTGAAGCCTTCTCATTTCATCCGGCGCCTTCATGGAGTGGCGGTACATGAACACTTCGCCGAAGCGGCTCTGAAAAACGCGCCCCGGCACGAACGCTACAAGCGGCGCGGGGAGCATGACGAAGGCGTTCATCTTCGCGGGCGACAGCTTCACGCCCTTTTTCGCCGTATCGCGAAGGTTCTTCTTTATCCTTAAAGCCGTCTTCTTCATAAGCGCCCGGTCGCGTCCCGCGTTTTCAGGGTCAAGGGCTTCATAATAGGCGTCTGCAATGGGAACGACCATGGCAAGGTGGCATATCTGCCAGGCGTGCATGTCGTCCACTATCTGAAAGGGTATGCGCGCCCCTTTAAGCGCCGCCGCAAGCGTCTTTTCCTTCCCGCCGCGTCTTCCCACGGTGGTGGGCTGAACGATGCGCGGCGTGAACGCCGCGTCGAGCACATCGCCCTCAAATCCCCCGCCCGCGCCGGGAAAGGCGGGCAGTATGCGCCCTTCGCCGCACACCTTGTCCCATTCGCCGTAAGACTTAAGCGTGTTCACCATAGTGACTATGGTAGGGCTTACGTTTGGCTTAAGCTCCTTTAACGCGTCGTAAAGCTGGTTCTCGCGCACGGTCAATAATATAAGGTCGTAGCGGTCGCCGTTTTCAAGGCGGCCCGTAACGTGTACATCGGCTCTTCTTGTCATGCCGTCCGCCTTATATAAAAGGCCGCCGCTTTGAAGGCTTAAAAGCCGCTTCCCCCGCGCAAAGACGGTAACGTCGTATCCCGCCTCCGACAGTCTCGCCGCGTACAGGCTCCCTATAACGCCCGCGCCGTATATAAGTATCCTCATGAGCGTCTTATTCCATAAAGTCGAACTCGAGGTTGTACATTATTACCGTGTCGCCGTCCTTTACGCCGGCCTCGGTGAGCTTGTCGATAACGCCGGTGCGCCGCAGGGTGCGCTGGAAGTATGCCATGCTCTCGTAGTCGTCCATATTGACGGAGTTAAGAAGCACGTAGAGCCAGTCGCCCTCCACCACATATGCGTCGCCCTCGCGGGTTATGGTGATGTCCGTCGGGTCCTCGGCTATGGGCTTCTCCGGCTCGAAATAGTCGGGCTCGAAGCGCTCCGGCTTCGGAAGCTTCGAAAGCATCTCCGCCGCCGCGTTTATGACCTCACGCGTACCCGACGCCGTGGCCGCCGACATGGTGTAAAAGTCGTACCCCCGCTCGCGCACGTAGCTTTCAAACGCCTTAAGAAGGCTGTCGTCTGTGATTATGTCAACCTTGTTGCCCACGACTATCTGCGGCCGTTCGGCAAGCTCGGCGCTGTAATTTTTAAGCTCGCGGTTTATCGTTTCAAAGTCCTCGATTGGGTTTCGTCCCTCGCTGCCCGACACGTCCACTATATGGACAAGCAGACGGCAGCGGTCAACGTGCCTTAAAAAATCGTGACCGAGTCCCACGCCCTCGCTTGCACCCTCGATAAGTCCCGGTATGTCGGCCATAACGAAGGAAAGCTCGTCGGATATGCGCACGACGCCCAGGTTCGGCGTAAGCGTTGTGAAGTGGTAATTCGCTATCTGCGGGCGCGCCGCCGATACAACGGAGAGGAACGTGGATTTTCCCACGTTGGGGAACCCTAAAAGCCCCACGTCGGCTATGAGCTTAAGCTCCAGCACCACCTCGCGCTTCTGTCCGGGGAGGCCCGCCTTGGCAAAGCGGGGCGTCTGGCGCGTGGGGGTGGCGAAATGCGTATTGCCCCAGCCGCCGCGTCCGCCCTTTGCGGCGATGAAGGGCTCGTCCGAGGAGGACATATCCCATATGAGCCTGCCCGTCTCGGCGTCCTTTATAAGCGTGCCCTCGGGCACCTTTATTATAAGGTCGCGGCCGTTCTTTCCGAAGCATTTCTTCTGCCCGCCGCCCTGGCCGTCCTCGGCAAAATACTTGCGCTTATACTTAAAGTCCATAAGCGTGGACATATTGCGGTCTACAACGAAGACCACGTTGCCGCCCTGGCCGCCGTCGCCGCCGTCGGGGCCGCCCGCGTTTACATACTTCTCGCGGTGGAACGACACCTTTCCGTGGCCGCCGTCGCCGCCCTTTATCGTGATCTTTGCCACGTCTATAAACATATGCGCCCTCCTTTATGTGCAGATACAAAAAAATCTCAGACCGCGGTCCGAGATTTTTTTAAGTCGTGTTTTATTACTGCTCGATTGAGTAAACGGAAACTTTCTTTCTGTCCTTACCCATTCTCTCGAACTTCACCTTGCCGTCGATAAGAGCGAAAAGCGTGTCGTCGCTGCCCTTGCCAACGTTGGTTCCGGGATGAATCTTCGTGCCTCTCTGACGAACGAGGATGTTGCCTGCAAGCACGAACTGACCGTCTGCGCGCTTTGCGCCGAGACGCTTGGATTCGCTGTCACGACCGTTCTTCGTGGAGCCTACGCCCTTTTTATGTGCAAAAAACTGTATGCTTATTCTTAACATTATTTACACCTCCAAAATACAGAATTTGATGTTTTCCTTGTAATCTTCGCTCATGATCTCCATATGAAGCGCAAATGAAGCAAGCAATATCTGCGCCGCATCGTTTTCGGGATCGGTCTTAAGCGTTATACGCGCCGTTTCTTCATCGGCGGTTATTTCGGCCTCTGCGCCCGCTATCTCGGTTATGCCGTTGGCCGTAAGCTGTACTGCCGACGAAACGGCGGCGCACACTATATCCTCGCCTTCTTCGTCATAGCCGCTGTGGTCCATTACCGAAAATCCGCAAAACCCGATCTCGTTTTTGAATAATTCAACGGTTGTCATTACTTACGCGTTGATCTTGGTGATCTCGACCTTGGTATAGGGCTGTCTGTGACCCTGCTTGCGTCTGTAGCCCTTCTTGGACTTGTACTTGAAGATGATAATTTTCTTTGCCTTGCCGTTTTTGGCTACATTGGCCTCAACAGTTGCGCCGTCAAGCTTCGGAGCGCCTACCTTTATGCCGTCGTCGGTACCTACTGCAAGCACCTCGTCGAACGTAACGGTACCGCCTTCCTCAACGGGAAGCTTTTCTACAAAAATCGTGTCGCCTTCCTGCACCTTGTACTGTTTTCCGCCGGTCTTGATGATAGCGTACAAAAAGATGCACCTCTCTTTCTTAAAAACTCGCTGCATACGGCAGGGCGAAACCTTTAAAAGACCGTAGACACGCGGCTACATGAAAGTATAACACCAAAGCCGGGCGTTGTCAAAGGTTTTTTTATTTTAATTTCAGAAAATCGAACCGTTTATTTAAAATGCCTGCGATTTTACTTTGACTGCTGTCTCAGATG
>JAFOLN010000075.1 GCA_017419325.1 Clostridia bacterium | reverse complement strand
GCTCCCCATAAGACGCGGCGCGACTCAAAGCTGGCCGTCAAATCCTTTATGGAGGGTGGCTGCGTCTGGGCCGTTGTTGACAAGGCGTCAAACAAGGTCATAGGCACCATCGGCCTTCATCCCGACGAAAAGCGGCAGAATCCGAGGTCGCGAATGCTTGGGTATTCGCTTTCAGAGCGGTTCTGGGGAAAGGGACTTGCAACGGAGGCGGCAAAGGCCGTAATCCGCTGTGCCTTCGACGTGTGGAACCTGGAGCTTCTGTCCATTTACCGCTATCCCGAGAACGTGCGCTCGGGGCGCGTTATCGAAAAGTGCGGCTTTACGTATGAGGGCACGCTTAAACGAGCGTTCGTTCAATACGACGGCACGGTGCGCGACCATGTGTGCTGCAGTATGACCCGCGAGGAATATTATGAAAAATACGGATATTAAGAAAAGGAGATAAATAATATGTTTAAACAGTTTGAATTACCCTTCGCATCAAATGCGCTTGAGCCCCATATCGACGCTCTCACGGTGGAGACCCACCACGGCAAGCATCACGCGGCTTACACGAAGAATTTCAACGACGCGGCCGAGAAGGCGGGCGTTGCAGATATGGACATCGAGGCGCTGCTTGCTTCGCTTGACAAGGTTGAGGACGCGGCTTTAAGAAAGGCGCTCCGCAACAACGGCGGCGGCTATTACAACCACAATCTCTACTTCTCCACCATCTCCCCCAACGCCGCAAAGGCTCCCAAGGGCGAGCTTTTAAAGAAGATTGAGGCCGAGTTCGGAAGCGTTGACGCTTTAAAGGAAAAGCTTACCGCGCTTGCGTCGGGTCAGTTCGGCTCCGGCTGGGCATGGCTTTCCGTCAACAAGGAAGGCAAGCTCATGGCCTCCGCAAGCCCCAATCAGGACAACCCGATTATCGAGGGCACCGGCTTCGTTCCGATTCTCGCCATCGACGTCTGGGAGCACGCTTATTACCTTAAGTACAAGAACTTAAGAGGCGCATATATAAAGGAGCTCTTTGAGATCATCGACTGGTCGCTCGTTGAAAAGAATTACGAGAGAGTTACGAAATAAGACCGAAACAATATAAAAGGACTGCGGCGCATGCCGCAGTCCTTTTTGTTCACGCGTGAACGGCTATGTAGTATACTATAAGAATTATGCCCAGGATAATACGGTACCAGCCGAATGGCTTGAAGCTGTGCTTTCTTATAAAGCCCATGAGGAAGCGTATCGCAAATACCGACACGAAGAAGGCCGTCGCCATGCCAACCAACAGCACCGCTGTCTCCTGCCCCGTAAAGCCTCCTCCGTATTTTACGAGCTTCAAAAGGCTTGCGCCAAGCATTACGGGCACCGCAAGGAAGAAGGAAAACTCAGCCGCCACCTTTCTCGACGTTCCGAGAAGCATCGCGCCCAGAATGGTGGAGCCGGAGCGGGACGTGCCGGGGATTAAGGCAAGCGTCTGAAAGCAGCCTATGAGCAGCGCCGTCTTAAAGTCCAGCTTATTCATTTTCGTTATGCGCGGCGGGCGGTTCTTGTTTCTGTTCTCTATAACGATAAAGAGCACGCCGTATACAACCAGCGCTATCGCTATCGGTATGTACCAGTAGAACAGCTCGTTTAAGATGTCGTCAAAGATAAGACCCACAACGGCCGCGGGTATTATGGCTATGATTATTTTTATCCAAAGCCTGTATATCTCTTTTCGCTGCGGTTTCTCCTTTGCTTTCGAAAACGGGAAAAGTCTGTCCCAGTATAAAAACAATACGGCAAGTATGGAGCCGAACTGGATTACCACGAAGAACATTTCCTTGAACTCATCGGACATATTGAGCTTTATGAACTCGTCTATGAGTATCATATGACCCGTGGAGCTGATGGGCAGCCATTCCGTTATGCCCTGTACCACGCCTATGAGTATCGTTTTTAATATCTCGAATAAAAACATTTATATCTCCTTTTTCGGCTCTTTGTCATCATATTCGAAAAAGAGCCCTTATATGCCTTAGCCCAGTATATCAAGCGCCGCCTGAAGCTGGTCGTCATAAACCACCGGCGTTTTTGCATATGCCGCCATATCTTCGTTGAGCCATCTTACGATGGTCGCGGAAATATATCCGTCCTGATTCATATGGTGCGCCTTCTGATACGCCTTTACGGCGTTCTGCGCGCGAAGGTCGTAGTTTCCGTCGGGCACGTTAGTAAGCCAGCCCAAAACATTGAGCCTCTCCTCAACGGCGCGTACAACGTCGCTGGACTTCGACTCCTCGGAGCCGGGCTTTATCTGCGAGGTGTAGTTAAATTCCGTAAGCTCGGGCATTACGGGGAGCCTCTCCTTATTTTCCACTCTTACGGAGGGGGTTATGCCCTCGCCGTGGTATTTGCCCGTCACGGGAAGGATTACCTCGGTCATCGTAAGGGACAGAACGCTTCCGTCCTCAAATTCGATGTGGTTCTGGCCTACGCCCTTGCCGCCCGTCGTGGTGCCCACTAAAATGCCAAGCTTTAAGTCCTTTACAACGCCCGCGAATATCTCCGCCGCGCTGTATGAGGTCTCGTCCGCTATTACAACGAGGTTCTTGAAGGGCTTGCCCACGCCCATGGAAAAGCTGTTCGTCGTGGCCGCGCTCGTTCTGAAGTCGGCCATAAGCACACCTTCCTCGGCTATCATCTGATTTAAGATGTTGAGTACCACGTTGCCGCTTCCGCCGCGGTTCTCGCGCACGTCGATTATTACCTTTTCTATGTTGTTCTCGGCGAGCATATCCTGTATCGAGCAGAACTCCAGCACCGTGTCAATGGAGTCAAAGCCTCTTATGTATATGTATGCCACGTCGTCCTTTATAAGCGAGCAGGATATGGTGGGCGTTGAAACGGGGCCGCGGCTCACGCTTAAATCAATCGTCCTGTTCTCGGAGGGACGGTATATGCCGAGCTGCACCTTAGTTCCCGCTTCGCCGCGTATAAGAGAGCCCGCGTATTCCACGGAGGCATACGACACGTCCTCGCCGTTTACGGTGACGAGCCTGTCGCCCTCAATTATGCCCGCTTCCTTCGCGGGGCTTCCGTCGTATACGGAAACGACGGTTATATAGTCGGAGGCGTCCACCTTTACGGTCACGCCGATTCCATAGTATGCGGTGTCGCCGAAGGCCGCCTCGTAGGTGTCGGCGTCGTAGTAGCCGGAATACTGCTCATGCGTCTTTACCATGGCGTCCATCACGGCCTCGAAGGTCTCGGGGTTCGTTGAAAGTATCTGCTTCATTACCGAGTCGAGAAGCTCGCCCGCGCCTGCTCCGTCCAGCTCGTACAGGGTGTAGAGCTCCTTTATCGTCGTATACTTCTCATAAAGCTCCTCGGGCGTATAATCCTTGTCCGAGGCAAGAGCCGGAACGCTTAGTGCAAATATAAGCGCCAGCGCCAGAATGAGGCTTATCATTCTTTTTTTCATTGTCTTTCTCCTATAAAACATTCATCATCACATTTTTTCGGGAGCCGTTATCTTAAGTATGCCGAGCACGTTAGTCATGGCAATCCTTACCGCCTCAACGAGCTTCAGTCTCGCATTAAGCAGCGCCTCGTCCTCCACCTTTACGCGGTGAGCGTTGTAGAAGCGGTGGAAAAGCGTCGCAAGCTCTATAATGTAGCGCGTGAGTCTCGACGGGTCGAGGGTGCGCGCCACGTCGTTTATCTCCTCGGGAAGCGCGTTCAGGTGATTTATAAGGTCGAGCTCCTCCTCCTTTGAAAGAAGCGAGAAGTTCACCCTGTCGGGCGAAAGCGGCGCATATCCGTCGCTTTCCAGCACGCTCATCATGGAGCAGATGCGCGCATACGCGTACTGCACATAGAACACCGGGTTCTGACTGCTCTCCTCGATGGCTAAATCGAGGTCAAAATCAAGATGCGAGCTGTTCTGTCGCATATTGAAGAAGAAGCGGGCCGCGTCCACCGAGGTCTCCTCAAGAAGGTCGGTAAGCGTTATGGCCTTGCCGGTGCGCTTCGACATGCGGATGACCTCGCCGCCGCGAACGAGACGCACAAGCTGTATGAGCACCACGTCAAGCCTGTCCCCCGAAAGGCCCACCGCGTCCAGCGAATGCTTCATGCGGGCCACGTGACCGTGGTGGTCGGTGCCCCATACGTCTATCGCCCAGTCGAAGCCGCGCGTCTCAAGCTTGTTCCTGTGATATGCGATGTCTGCGGCGAAATACGTGGGTATGCCGTTCGCGCGCACAAGCACCTCGTCCTTTTCAAGTCCGAGCTTCGTAAGGGCGAACCACTCCGCGCCCTCCGACTTGTATGTAAGTCCCTTCTCGCGGAGCATCTCTATGGTGCGCGTAACCTCTCCGCTTTCATGGAGAGTGCTTTCGTAGAACCAGTTGTCGTATGTTATGCGGTATTTCTCAAGGTCGCGCTTTAAGGCCTCAACGTTCTTTTTAAGCGCGTAGCCCACAAGCGCCTCCTTCTGCTCATCGTCCGGCACGTTTAAGTACTTGTCGCCGTGGATTTCGTAAAACTCGCGGGCGCGGTCCTTTATGTCCTCGCCGTGGTAGCCGTCCTCGGGAAATTCACAGGCGTCCTCGCCCAGTATAAGCTGCGTATAGCGGGCTTTGAGCGAACGGTAGAACTTCTCTATCTGATTTCCCGCGTCGTTTACGTAAAACTCGCGGGTCACGTCGTAGCCCGCCCATGAGAGCGCGCCCGCAAGGCAGTCGCCCAGCGCGCCGCCCCTCGCGTTGCCCATGTGCATGGGACCCGTGGGGTTTGCCGAGACAAATTCCACCATAACGCGCTTCCCCTTGCCGTAGTCGGTGCGCCCGAAGCTGTCGGGGTCGTCGAATATGGCCTTAAGTCCATCGCGGCGGAAGTCGTCGCTTAAATAAAAGTTTATAAAGCCGGGGCCCGCTATCTCAAGCTTCCCTACGCACGTGCCCTCCGTCTTCATATGGGACGTGAGTATCTCCGCAAGCTTTCTCGGCGCCATTTTCGACTGCTTTGCCGCCTGCATGCAGAAGGTGCAGGAATAGTCGCCGTGGGACTTCTCCTTGGGCTTCTCCAAAGAGACGCCAATCCCCTCTATCGCTCCGACCAGGCCTTCATCCTGAGCCGCTTTGAGCGCTCCCATAAGAAGCGCGGTTATTTCTTCCTTAGCTGATTTTGTCAGATTTATCATTCGAGCCTCCGGCCTCCTTTAATGTTATCTCAAACGTGTTATTGCCCGCGTGAGTGTTGTCTATATCTATCGCGTATTTTATGTAAAGGCGTCCGCCGTCGCCGCTTAAGGCGTTGTTTATGCGCCGCGTGGACACGCCCATATTCATTATGCCGTAGCCTGTGTCGTAATGGCATATGTGCTTCTCGCCGCTTTTGAACATCATCTCCGTGTTCGCAGTGCGTCCCTTTCTTCGCATAAGCACGCTGTCGTCGCCCACCTCAAGCATGACCGTGGAGTCACGGAAGCCCGTTTCGTCCGATTCGTCATACTTTATGTAATACTTCCCGGCGCGCGATTCCATGGTGCCGCTTACGATAAGCTCTATTTTGTCAAACGAATGCTCAAATCTCTGCGTGCCCTTTATGGAGATTATCATATCCTTCTTCATATCTGCGTTCTTTCCTCAAATTCAGTACTTTTCTATGTCGGTCTTTTCAACGTCGCCGCCGATGTCCTCGCCCAGAAACATCCCCGCGAGGGCGGAAAAGTTATATACATTCGCGTCGCTTACGAAGAACCGCGCGGGCCGCGCGCTCTCTGCCGCAAGACCGTTTTCGTTTAAATAGCGGGCGATCTTCGCCGCCTCGCTCTGTCCGCTGTCGATAAGCGCTGTACCCTCGCCGAGATACTCCGCAATGGCCTCACGAAGGAGCGGATAGTGGGTGCAGCCCAAAATAAGTGCGTCGCAGCCCGCCTCCTTTATGCCGCGGAGGTATTCGTCCACGAGTATTTTTACAATGGGGTCGTCCTTGCCGGTGCGCCCGTTTTCCACAACGGGCACGAAGAGCGGACATGCCGCGCTTTTTATGTACACATCGCTTTTTATGCTTTTAAGCGCCTTTTCATACGCGCCCGAGCCGATGGTGGCGGGAGTGCCTATAACGCCTATGCGGCCGTTCTTCGTCGCCTTCACCGCGTCCTCGCTTGCGCCCTCCACAACGCCTATTACGGGTATGTCGCCCGCTGCGTCTCTCGCCTCGGACAATGCAAGCGTCGACGCCGTTCCGCAGGCGGCGGCTATGAGCTTTACGTCGAAGGTCTTTAAAAAGCGTATGTTCTGGCTTACGTATTTTATAATGGTCTCGCGGGAGCGCGTACCGTATGGAACGCGCCCCGTATCTCCGAAGTAAATTATCGTCTCTTTTGGCATGAGCCGCTTTAGTTCCTTAACGCAGGTAAGGCCGCCCAGCCCCGAGTCGAACACGCCTATCGCACGGTCGTTCATATCTTCAGTCTGCCCCTTTGCTTATGCTGCTCCAGCGCGTCCTCAAGGAGCATATCCACCTGCTGCGTGATGGAAAATCCCCAGGAGGCCTCCATCATCTGCGGGAACATGCTCTTGTTGGTAAATCCCGGTATGGTGTTCATTTCGTTGAAGATTATCCTGTCGTTCTCAGTGTCGTAGAAGAAGTCGGCGCGGGCCATGCCCGTGCAGCCCAGCGCGGAATATACCTTGAGGGCCGCCATTCTTACGTCGTCGGCCTTCTCCATATCCATGCGCGCCTTCGCGAAGGTCTGCGCCGTGTCGTTGTTGTACTTCGCGTCGTAGTCGTAGACCTCGGTGCCCTTTATTATCTCACAGCAGGTGGACGCGAAGGGCGCCTTCGTGCCGATTATGGCAACCTCAAGCTCACGGCCGCGTATCTCCTCCTCAACGATTACCTTTGAGTCGTATTCCATGGCAAGCTTCAGCGCCGCCGAAAGCTCCTCGCGGTCCTTTGCGCGGCTTACGCCTATGGACGAGCCCGCCGAGGCAGGCTTTACGAATACGGGGTAGCCAAGCTTCTGCTCCGCGTGGTCAAGGCAGGCCTTGAAGGCGAGCTTCATTTCGCGGTATGTAAAGTGTATCCACTTTGCCTGGTTTACCTCCACGTCGGCAAGCATCATCTTCGTGCATACCTTATCCATGCACACCGCGCTTGCGGTGACGCTGCAGCCCACATACGGAACGTCGGCAAGCTCAAAGAGACCCTGTACGGTGCCGTCCTCGCCGTGCATGCCGTGGAGCACGGGGAATGCTATGTCTATCTTTACAAGCTCATACGTGCCGTCGCCGTTAAGGACAAACACGCCTCCCGCCTTCGGGTCAGGCGGCAGAAACGCGGTGCGGTTGTCGGGAAGAGACTCCCACGCGCCGCTTTTTATCGTTTCCGCGTCGGCGCACGTTAAGAGCCAGTGACCTTCACGCGTTATGCCGATCTTTACCACCGTGTATTTATCACAGTCGATATTTGAAAGTATCGTCGCGGCGGAACGGAGCGATATTTCATGCTCGCTTGAGCGTCCGCCGAATAAAATAAGCACTGTCGTTTTATCCAAAAAAACCACTTCCTAAGAAAAAATGTCTTGTTACCGTGTTAAAAGCTACATATCTTAATGATTATACTACATTTCTATGCACGTGGCAATTTATTTGTGACGGTTTTTGCGATTTTTTATCGCAAATGCTCCGCTTTTTTCGCTCCGACGCAAAAAAGCTTCGGCGAAAAAGCGTTTTTTCGCCGAAGCCGTGTTATTTTATTCTCTTGCGTCCTTTGACTTTCTCGACTGCTTTGCGCCCTTGTTTGCAAGGTCCTTTAGCTTGTCAAGGAAGTTCTTGTTCTTCTCATATGAGCCGCCGCCCGTGCGGTCAAACTCACGTAAGAGCTCCTTCTGGCGCTCCGTAAGGTTCTTCGGTATCTCCACATTCACCTTTACGAACTCGTCACCGCGTCCCTTTGAGCGGATGTAGGGTATGCCCTTGCCGCGCAGTCTGAAAACGGTTCCGTCCTGCGTGCCCGCAGGCATATTGTACTTTACGTGGCCGTCAAGGGTGGGCACCTCAAGCTCCGCGCCGAGCGACGCCTGAACTATCGTTATGGGGAACTCCAGTATAACGTCCGGGCCCTGGCGCTCGAATATGGGATGGGGACGTATGCCAATCGTTATAAGCAGGTCCCCCGGAGGGCCTCCCTTTGCGCCGGCGCTGCCCTGTCCGCGCATTGATATGGTCTGCCCGGAATCGATGCCCGCGGGTATCGATACCTCTATCTTCTTTGAGCGTCTCACTCTGCCCTTGCCCTTGCAGGTGTGGCAGGGCTCCTTTATCACCTGTCCGCGGCCGCCGCAGTTGTCACAGGGGCGCGAGGACGCGAAGGTGCCGAAGGGCGTGCGCTGCTGAACGCGCACCTGACCCGTGCCTCCGCATACCGTACAGGTGTTCACCTGCGAGCCCGGCTTCGCGCCGGTGCCCTCACAGTCGGAGCAAACCTCTATGCGCTTTATGTCTATCTCCTTCTTGCAGCCGAAGGCCGCCTCCTCAAACGATATGTTCACACCGTACTGCACGTCGTCGCCGCGCATGGGGCCGCCCCTGCGGCCTCCCCCGCCGCCGAAGAACGACTCGAAAATATCGCCGAAGCCGCCCATGCCCATGTTCGAAAAGTCGAAGCCGCCTGCTCCGAAGCCGCCCTGAGCATTGGGGTCAACGCCCGCATGGCCGAACTGGTCGTAGCGAGAGCGCTTGTCGTGGTCCGAGAGCACCTCGTATGCCTCGTTTATCTCCTTGAACATGTTCTCGGCTTCCTTGTCGCCCGGATGCAGGTCGGGATGGTACTTCTTCGCAAGACGTCTGTATGCTTTTTTTATGGTGTCATCGTCGGCGCCGCGCTCAACGCCCAGCACCTCGTAATAATCTCTCTTTTCCGCCATATACACAAAACCCCTTTTGTCCGCAAAGCCCATTCGGGCTTACGGATATCGCACGTATGACCCGCCTGACGGCGGATCATACGTATTACAATATTTAAGTATTATATTTAAAAATACTAACAATGTAAAGTGCGATTTTGTAAACTAATTGTGAAGTAATACGGGAAAATTATTTCTTGTCGTCGTTTACTTCGGTGAAATCAGCGTCAACGAAATCCTCGCCGCCGGGAGCCTTGCCGCCGCCCTGTGCGGATGCGCCGCCCTGGTCGCCCGCGGGCTGTGCGTTCTGATATATCTTCTGGGAGATATCGAAGAATGCCTTCGACAGCTCGTCGGAAGCCGCCTTTATTGCGTCGGTGTCGGTGCCCTTGAGCTTTTCCTTCACGTTGTCTATAGCCGACTGAACCTTTGCCTTGTCGTTTGCGTCAAGCTTGTCGGAAACCTCGCCCAGCGTCTTTTCGGACTGGTATACGAGCTGATCCGCGTTGTTTCTTACGTCTATCTCTTCCTTGCGCTTCTTGTCCTCCTCGGCGAACATCTCGGCCTCCTTAACGGCCTTGTCAATCTCCGCGTCGGACATGTTGGTGTTGGACTGTATCGTTATGCGCTGCTCCTTGCCGGTGCCGAGGTCCTTTGCGGATACGTGAACTATGCCGTTCGCGTCGATGTCGAAGGTTACCTCTATCTGCGGAACGCCTCTCGGTGCCGGCGGGATGCCGTCGAGCACGAAGCGTCCGAGGGTCTTGTTGTACTGCGCCATCTCGCGCTCGCCCTGGAGCACGTGTATCTCAACGCTGGTCTGCGAATCTGCGGCCGTGGAGAATATCTGGCTCTTCTTCGTAGGAATGGTGGTGTTTCTGTCAATGAGCTTCGTGAATACGCCGCCCAGAGTCTCTATGCCGAGCGAAAGCGGGGTTACGTCGAGAAGGAGCAGGTCCTTTACGTCGCCGCCTAAAACGCCGCCCTGAATAGCCGCTCCTGCCGCTACGCACTCGTCGGGGTTAATGCCCTTATGGGGCTCCTTGTCGATTATCTTTCTTACTTCCTCCTGTACGGCGGGGATACGGGTGGAGCCGCCAACAAGAAGCACCTTGTCTATCTGCGAAGCGTTAAGGCCCGCGTCGGAGAGGGCGCGCTTAACGGGCTCTATCGTCTTTGCAACGAGGTCCGCGGTAAGCTCGTTGAACTTAGCGCGGGAAAGCGTTACGTCAAGATGCTTCGGGCCGCTTGCGTCTGCCGTTATGAACGGGAGGTTTATATTGCTGGTGGTAACGCCGGAGAGCTCTATCTTTGCCTTCTCTGCGGCTTCCTTCAGTCTCTGCATTGCCATCTTGTCGCCGCGAAGGTCGATGCCGTTCTCGCGCTTGAACTCGTCTGCGAGATAATCCATGATTCTCTGGTCGAAGTCATCACCGCCCAGACGGTTGTTGCCGGCGGTCGCGAGAACCTCGAATACGCCGTCGCCTATCTCAAGGATGGACACGTCGAACGTGCCGCCGCCCAGGTCGTATATCATTATCTTCTGCTCGTGGTCCTTGTCAAGACCGTATGCCAGAGCCGCGGCCGTAGGCTCGTTTATGATACGCATTACCTCGAGGCCCGCGATCTTGCCCGCGTCCTTCGTTGCCTGACGCTGCGCGTCGGAGAAGTATGCCGGAACGGTGATAACGGCCTGCGTTACCTTCTCGCCAAGATATGCCTCCGCGTCGCTCTTAAGCTTCTGGAGTATCATTGCGGATATCTCCTGCGGAGTGTACTCCTTGCCGTCTATGGTAACTCTGTATGCGGTGCCCATTTCTCTCTTTATGGAGGATATCGTTCTGTCGGGGTTGGTTATTGCCTGACGCTTTGCAACGGTGCCTACCATTCTTTCGCCCGTCTTCGAGAATGCCACAACGGACGGGGTCGTTCTTGCTCCCTCTGCGTTGGGGATGATTACGTACTCGCCGCCTTCCATAACGGCTACGCACGAGTTAGTGGTTCCAAGGTCTATACCTATGATCTTTCCCATAATTCTTATCTCCTTTTATGTCAGATTATTTTTATACTGTGTCAGTTCGCCACTTTTACCATGGCGGGCCTTATTACGCGCTCGCCCATGACGTATCCCTCCTGGAACACCTCAACCACGGTGTTCTCGGGGTACTCATCGCCCTCCACATGCATGACCGCATTGTGGAAGTTGGGGTCGAAGGGCGCGTTCAGGGCGTCTATCTTCTTTACGTTCATGCGCTCAAGTGCCTCGTTGAAGCTCTTGAACACCATGTCCACGCCGTTTTTGTACGCCTCGTCGCTGCAGGGCGTATCCTTTGCGCGGATAAGGTTATCGAGCACCGGCAGGAATTTGTTCATGCAGATGAGCGTTGCGTCGAAAAGCAGCGCCTCCTTTTCGCGCACGGTGCGCTTTTTAAAGTTGTCATACTCGGCCATGAGCCTTAAGTGCGAATCCTTCAGCGCGGCGATCTCTTCGCGCATGCGCGCCGTCTCATCGGGCTGCGCTGCGGCTTCGCTCTCGCCTGCGGAGGCTTCGTTTGCGCCGTTTTCCTCGGCGGCTTCGGTGTTTATTTCATCGTTTTCGTTTATTTTTTCGTTCGTCTCCTCTTGTGCTTCAATGTTTTCGTTCTCCAGATTGTCCTTCTCGTTTGATGTCAACTTCTGTCCCTCCCTCAGGTGTATTTATTGCCTCTATGACTCGCCGCCGTGGAATATCTCCTCGAACAGCTGACTTAGTCGGCTGCCGAAGTATTCTATATCCGAAACGGCTTTTCTGTAATCCATTCGTATCGGACCTATAAGGCCAAGACATCCGTATGCCGAATCGTCGATCTTATAAGTCCGAAGTATCAGACTCGAGCCCTGCATATGCGGGTTCTTGTTTTCGCTTCCGATTATTATGCTCGTCTGCTCCACGCCCTCGGGAACGCTCTTTATTATCTCTCCCACAGCCTCGCCGTCCTCAAGGAACTCTATAAAGCTTCTCGCCTTGTCGAGGTCCGCAAATTCGGGATATTTAAGTATGTTGTTCGCGCCCCTCATGTAAAGGTTCGACTGATCGAGCTGGGTCACGACCTCATGAACGAAGTTCAATACAGGCACAAGCTCGTTTGCGTATTCCGGCATGGCTTTTTTAAGCGAATTTATCATATCGAAGGTTATGCTTCCTATGCTTATGTTCGCAAGCGTCTGATTTAGTATGCCGGAAAACAGCTTGAGCGTCCGCTCGTCTATAGTGCCGGATGTGCGGAACAGCTTGTTTTTTACCACCGCGCTGTCCGTTACTATAACGGCAAGGAAGCTGTGCGCGTCTATCATCACAAGGTCGAGCTTCTTTATGCGGCTCTTGTCGTGCTTCGGCGTGACCGCCACCGTCGTAAAATCGGTAACGTCGCTCATTACCTGGCAGACGCGGGATATTATCTTGTCTATCTCCTCCGTCTGAAGCTTCAGCGCCTGGTTTACGCGCTCCATGTCGGCCATCGTCATAAAATAGCGCTCCATGAGCTGATCCACGTAGAATCGGTAGCCCGCCTGGCTGGGAACGCGGCCCGCCGAGGTGTGCGGCTGTTCAAGATAGCCCATTTCCTCAAGGTCGGCCATTTCGTTTCTTATAGTCGCGGGCGAGAGCGAAAGATCGTTCTTCTTTGCGATATAGCGTGAACCCACAGGCTCCGCCGTCTCGATATAGCTTTCTATTATAAGCTGAAGTATCTTTTTCTTTCTGTCGCCAAGCTCCATAGGGCTCACCTCCCAAAAACGGTTTTTCTTCGTGTTAGCACTCGCTTTCCCTGAGTGCTAACAATAATTTACCACCGTAAGAGCCGTTTGTCAATAACAAATTTAAGTTGAAATGTAAATATACTTTGAACATTTTCGTTTTAAGCCCCAAACGGCGAAAAAAATCCCGTTGACAGAGGGCTTCTTTTAATATAAACTTTATTCGAGTAAACGAGACGGCCGCGTGCGGCGCATGCCGCATGAGGAAAGTCCGGGCTCCACAGGACAAGGGTGATGGATAACGTCCACCGAAGGCGACTTCAGGGAAAGTGCAACAGAAATAGACCGCCTGCCCCGCGCAGGTAAGGATGGAAAGGCGAGGTAAGAGCTCACCGGCGGCAACGGCGACTTGCCGGCCATGTAAACCCCACCCGGAGCAACTGAAGGGAGAGGCGCGAAAGCGCGGCGACGTCCGGCCGATTCTCCCCGTAAAGGCTTGAGGCGCACGGCAACGTGCGTCCCAGATAGATGGCCGTCAATTACAGAACCCGGCTTATTGTTTGCTCAAAAAACCGCGCACAGGCTTTCGCCTGTGCGCGGTTTTTATTTAAATTAAACTTTTTCGGAGCGGTCAGCTTAAATCCAATTCCGGAGCTTCGCACTTTACAATGAATCCGTCGGCGTCCACCCAAATAAGCTTTGCCGTGCTGCCGCCGCTAACAATTGCGCTTCCCGGCGCGGTCAGCACCTCAATCGAAACGAGCTGCTGATTTTCATTGAACACGGCAACATATACGGGAGTCTGCGGCGAAACGTCGCCCGAGAGGCTTACGGCGTTATCCTTAAGCGAGTAATCCACGGTCTCGCCCGTAGTCGGATCGACAAGAGCGCCCGAAGTATCGCCGGCCGATACCGTAACGTTTACCGTGAACGGCGCGCCCACGTCGATTCCCTCATATCCTACAAGGGGATATATTCTGAATACATATTTTCCCTTAGGGAGCCCGGGCTTCAGCGATACGCTCAGCGCGCCGCCCGTGCTGCTGTTCTCGCAGACAACATACTCCTTGAAGGAGGCCGTTACGGGATAAATATCCGTTATCATGCGGCAGCCTCCCAGCATAAACGGAAGCTCACTCCCGCTTTTGCTTTTAACGCTTATCTTTACCTCCTGCGGGCTTACGTTATCGTAGCCCTCTTTCACCTTTATATTTAATTCCGTCGGGTCGCAGCTTACCGAGAAAACACCGTCATCGCTGCCCCCTGTCACATTGAGGTAAATATATACGGGATCGGAGTCGCACGGCTCCCAGTCGCCTGTAACTATGGTAGTTAACATCCAGACGTAAGAGCCCTCCGGCATATCCCCGGGGCGTATATCCACAGTTAATATGCTCATAGTCGTACCGCGGTCCACGGTTATATACTGCATCGGGTTTATTCCGGCAAGGTTCCCTCCGTCTGGAGCCGTGGCCGATACGAGCTCTGCAGTATAAGCCGATATATACGTGTCTTCCGCATAACTGTCGTCCGAATAATAACGTGCCGCTGCGGAGATGGCGCTGGTAAGAGTCTCGGAAGATCCCTTCTCAACGTCAAACGACAGCACATCGGGCGTAAACTCGGCATAAAGCTCATTTCCCGGGTCCGGTTCGGCCATTGCGAACACACTCATGCCGAGAACCATGGCAAGCGCCAAAAAAAGTGCCAAAAGCTTTTTTGATAGTCTTCGTTTCATTTTCCCTTCCCTCCGTTTCTTTAATGTTTAAAATTTGATAAGCTTCGCAGAAGCGTCTTCTGCTCCGGCTTACTTCTTTTTAACATCGGCCAGCGGCAGGTCGAAAGCAAATTCCGTATATTCTCCCATCACGCTTTTAGCGGTAATATCCTCTCCATGGCGGTTAATTATGGTCTTGCAGATATAAAGGCCCAGACCCGTACCGCGCTTGTCAAGGCTTCTTGAGCGGTCGGACTTATAGAACTTCTCGAAAATGCGCGGGAGCTCGTCCGGCATTATGCCCTCGCCGGAGTTCTTCACAGAAATGTGCGCCTTTCTGCCCTGCTCCAGTATCATGATTTTGAGGCTTCCGCCCTGATTTGTGAACTTGACCGCGTTGTCGCAGAGGTTGTATATTACCTGGAATATGGAGTCATAGTCGGCATGCACGTTTATCGTGGGCGACAGAAACTCCACGTCCACGTCTATGTCCTTCTTTGAAATGGTCGCCTCGAAGCTTAAAAGTATATTCGACATCATCTCGCAGACGTTGAAATCGACGAGATTTAATTTAAGCTCGCCCGCCTCTATCTTCGCTATGTCAAGAAGGTTCTTTACGAGCCTCGACAGGCGAAGCACCTCGTTTCTTACGACCACAAGGTACTTTCTGTGCTCCTCCGGCTTTATGGTGTTGTCAAGTATGCCGTCAATGAACCCGGCTATGACCGTCATGGGCGTGCGAAGGTCGTGCGACACGTTCGCGATGAAATCGTTTCGCATCTTGTCGATGTTCCGAAGCGACGCCGCCATATTGTTGAAGGCCATAGCAAGGTCGCCTATCTCGTCGTTGCTCGTTACGGGCACATATACGTCAAAGTTGCCCTTGGCGAACTGCCTTACCGCCACGCTCATGCGCTGAAGCGGCTTTATCATGCGAAGCGACATTATGTATGTTGCGATGCAGCAAAGTATAAGGATTATAAGCACGGCTATGATATAGTAGCCCTTTATGTTGTTTATAAAATCATTCAAAGGCAGCGTCGTTGAGACGAAAACCGCGCCTATCACCTTTGAGTCGCTTCCGTATACGGGCACTCCCACAACATAGGCGTTCTTCGGATAGAAGCCCTCGTCGCCCGCGCTCTCCGTGAAGGTGCCCCCCTGCGTTACCGACGTGAGGTATTCCTTCGGCACATTGGTGCCCTCAAAGGAGACCTCGCCCCGCACGGCGGCGTAGAGAATCTTTCCGTCCGTATCGGTGACTATGGTCTCGGAGTTCATGCTCTCGTTGTAGATATTAAGGAAGGACACATACGAATATTCCGCCGGAGCCGAATAATTCTCCATGAGCACCGCCGTCATATCGCTTACCTTCGACGCGGCGGAGTATAGCTGGTTCTGCTTCTCCGTTTCAACGTAGCTTGAGAGCATATTGAAAAGTATCGCACCGAAGGCCACAAGGCACATGACGAGGATAAGCACTATGCTGAAAAACAGCTTTAAATAGAGGCTGCCGGAGCCGCGCTCCGCGGAGCCTGCTTTATTGTAATCGTATTCGGCCTTCGGCAAATCAATCCGTGTCGACTTCAAATTTATATCCCACTCCCCAAACAGTTTTAAGTCTCCACTTGTCGCTTACGCCCTCAAGCTTGTCGCGCAGGCGCTTTACGTGGACGTCCACCGTGCGGCTGTCTCCGAAGTATTCAAAGCCCCACACCGCGTCGAGAAGCTGATCGCGGGTGAAAACGCGGTTCGGGTTCGACGCCAGATGATAAAGAAGCTCCAGCTCCTTCGGGGGAACGTCAATCTTCTTGTCGTTGATCTTAAGCTCGTAATTCGCTATGTTTATGTAGAGCTTGTCAAAGGTCACGGCCTTCTGCTCGTCGGAGTCGCCTCTGAAGCGGCGCAATACCGCCTTGACCCTCGCCATGACCTCCTTCGCGTCGAAGGGCTTTACAACGTAGTCGTCCGCGCCCAGCTCAAGAGCGATAATCTTGTCGAAGGTCTCGCCCTTCGCCGTAAGCATTATAACGGGCACGTTATGCTTTTTTCTAAGCTCCTTCAAAACGCTCAGTCCGTCCGTCTTAGGCAGCATTATGTCAAGTATCATAAGATCGGGGCGAAACGACTCAAAAAGCGCCACGGCCTCCTCGCCGTCATGACCCATCTTCACGCTGTAACCTTCTTTTTCAAGATAAAGGCGGAGCAGATCGCATATGTTCACATCGTCATCTATGACCAAAACTTTTATCGGCATGTAAATATCCCTGCTTCCTTATTGATATAAATAGTATTGCAATATAATTATACCACGGTTTTTTTGTCTATAACAGGGGAAAATGAAAAAAACGCCGACTTTTATGGGCCTTTCTTCCCTCCGCCCCGCCGCGGGAAGTTCGCCGCTCCTTATTCCCTTACGAACGTGACCGTATATGAGACGCCCTCCGGCGCGGCGGGCGCCGCGTCAGAAAACTCAAAGCGCCCCGATATCCCCTCCTCCGAAAGCGCCGCCTCGAAGTGCATAAGCGCGATGCCGATATCGACCTTCTGAATGTCTCCGAGAGCGCTTTTGGGCAGCGACCCCGCCTTATAAAAATGCGCCCGCTCCCCGTCCGTGACGACGCGCCACGGCTGGCGGTTCCCCGCCGACGGCGCCCATCTCACCGCCTCCAGCGCCGGGGCGAAAACGCCCGCGTTTTCTTCTTTAAGTCCACGCTCGAAGGAGCCGTCAAAGAAAAGCTTATCAAAGGGGAGCCGCCTGTCGGCTTTAAGCCCCTTTCTCATGACGCTTTCGCGGACGGACATTCTTTTTGCGGGATACCCCACGGGGCTCGCCACGGGCATGACCTCGCCCTCGCCCACGTCCATTGCCCGCTCGAACGCGGCGCGGTTAAGCGACGCCGCAAGCATAACGGTGCCTATGCCCTTTGACCATGCATAGATGCACGCCTTCTCGAAGGCATAGCCAAGGGCAAACTCATGGTTCGGCAGCCTTTCTGCTTTCGCCGCAAGATATGTATTTGCGCCGACTATAACGGGGCTTGAAAGCCCGTATTCCTTTGCGCCCAGAAGCCCGAACGTCACCGGAACCGAAAAGGGCGTGTCTGTCGCCGATATATATTCCCTAAGGGCGTTCATATCCTCCTCCGAAAGCGGCCTTTCATCGAACGTCCTTACGCTGCGCCTTTGTTTTATAATCTCTTTTACGGAATACGACATATGTGTCCTCCTTTTTATATTTGTGTTCGGTATAAGTATATTATATGGCATTTATATCCACCGGACAACGTATATTTAAAGCTTTTTTGAAATCAGGTTGCCAACTTGGAAAATAACAATTATAATATACATCGAATGATAAAATACCAAAAAAGGAATTGATGACATATGAAATTAGGTATCGTGGGCCTTCCGAACGTGGGAAAGTCGACGCTGTTCAACGCAATAACGAACGCGGGCGCGCAGTCGGCCAATTATCCCTTCTGCACCATCGACCCGAACGTGGGCATCGTGGCCGTGCCGGACGAGCGTCTTGACGTGCTGACAAAAATGCACGCCTCGAAAAAGACGGTTCCCGCAACGATAGAATTCGTTGACATCGCGGGCCTCGTAAAGGGCGCAAGCCGCGGCGAGGGTCTCGGAAACAAGTTCCTCTCCCACATACGCGAGGTGGACGCCATCGTTCATGTGGTGCGTTGCTTCGAGGACACGAACATAGTCCACGTTGACGGCAGCATTGACCCGCTTCGCGACATTGAGACCATAAACCTTGAGCTTATATTCTCCGACATTGAAATGATAGACCGCCGCATCGACCGCACGAAAAAGGCCATGAAGGGCGACAAGTCGCTTCAGTTCGAGGTTGACCTTCTTGAAAAGGTGAACGCTGTTTTAAACGAGGGAAAGTCGGCAAAGAGCATTGATTTTTCCGAGAAGGAATGGGAGATCATGAAGACCATCCCGCTTTTAAGCTTAAAGCCCGTAATATACGCCGCGAACATGAGCGAGGACGACTTCAAGGGCGGCTACACGAACAATCCCCACTTTAAAAAGGTGCAGGCGCTGGCCGAAAGCGAGCATACCATCGTGCTGCCCGTATGCGCGCGCCTTGAGGAGGAGATACAGGGACTTGAGCCCGACGAGCGCATGATGTTTCTGGAGGAGCTTGGCATAAAGGAGTCGGGGCTTGACGCGCTCGTTCGCGCATGCTACTCCCTTTTGGGGCTTATAAGCTTCCTCACCACGGGTCCCGACGAGACGAGGGCGTGGACTATAAAGCGCGGCACGAAGGCGCCCCAGGCCGCAGGCAAGATACACAGCGACTTTGAGCGCGGCTTCATCCGCGCCGAGGTGGTATCCTACGACGACCTTGTGGAGCTTGGCTCCAACACCGCCGCGAAGGAAAAAGGCCTTGTCAGAAGCGAGGGCAAGGAATACGAGGTAAAGGACGGCGACGTTATACTCTTTCGATTCAACGTATAATATGCCGACGAAAAAATCCACCGAAAAAAAGCCGCGCCTTAATTTTATCGATACATTGCGCGGCTTTTCCGTCATATCGATGATATTTTATCATCTGTGCTTCGATATATACGACTTCGGGATATACCCGCTTGGTATAGGCACGCTGCCCTTTGAGGCGTGGCGCATGAGCATCGTTACGGTGTTTTTAACGCTCAGCGGCATTTCCCAGAATTTAAGCCGCAGCAGGCTGAGGCGCGCGCTCATAACCATAGGGGCGGCGTATCTCGTCACGGCGGCGACGTATCTTTTCGATCCGCACATGTACGTTGTCTTCGGAGTGCTCCACTGCCTAGGCTTTTCGGCGCTCATATACGCCGTGTTCAAAAAATACATAGACCGCGTGCCCTTCGCGCCCTTCGTATTCATGGCGGCGTTCATCGTGCTGCTTATAATAAAATTCCCCACGGTGAGCGTGCCCCATCTTTACGCCTTCGGGCTTTGCGACGCGGCCTTTACGTCCAGCGACTATTACCCGCTTCTGCCGAATGTGTTCCTTTTTTTGTTCGGCACGTCGCTGACGCCCCATCTTACGGGCGAAAAGACATCGGCCTTTCTTACGCGCACCCACGTGCGGCCGCTTGACTTCGCAGGTCGCCACGCGCTTATAATATATCTTCTTCACCAGCCCGTAATGGTGGGGATAATAACGGTTTTACTTGACAAAGGAATAATATAATATGGAAATAATCGAATACGACCCGAAATACAGACAGGCTTTTATAGACTTCAATTCAAAATGGATAACCGACAACTTCGGGCATCTTGAGGACGGTGACGTGTACTCCTTTAAGCACATCGAGGACGACATTGCGCGCGGCGCGATGATATATTTCGCCGTTGAAGACGGCGAGGCTCTCGCCGCCTGCATGGCAAAGCCCATGGAGGGCACGACCTGGGAGATATGCAAGATGGGCTCCCACCCCGAAAAGCCCCATAAGGGCTGCGGCCGCGCCGTATTTGAGGCGTCCGTGAACTGGGCCGCCTCCCACGGGGCGAAAAGGCTTTTCATAATCTCCAACAGCCGCCTTAAGCCCGCGCTCCGCATTTACGAAGAGTTCGGATTTAAGGAGATAAAGCTCGACGATTACGGCTACGACCGCGGCGATATCGCCTTTGAAAAGCTGTTATGATATAAAAAACCGCCGAAAAAGGCGGTTTTTGGTTTCTTCAGTCCCAAAGACAGGGCTGTATTTCTTTTTTTCGCAAAACGCATAAAGGGGCGGGATTACCCGCCCCTTCTCATATATGGTTGTCGGTTTTATCTGCCGAAATGAACGGTGGTATTTTCGTCCAGGGCATTATGGCTGAATAAATCCTCCCATTGCTCCTCGGTGCCGGCATAGTATATGTCGGTAAGATTGTAGCAGCCGCCAAACGCATTCTGGCCTATGCCCGCTACGCTTAACGGTATTTTCACTGATTTAAGACTGCCGCAATCATCGAACGCGCCCCAGTTTATGTGCGTCACGCCCTCGGGTATCGTTACAGACGTAAGAGCGCTGCAGCGCTGGAACGCGGCCGTGCCAATGCCGGTTACGCCTGAGGGGATACTGATCGATTTAAGACTGCTGCAGCCGGAGAACACAGACTCGCTTATCTCGGTCACGCCCGCCGGGATATTGACCGCCGTTAGACTGCTGCAGTCCAAAAACGCGCCCACACCTATGCTTGTAACGCCTGACGGGATATCCGCCGATGTAAGACCGCTGCAGCCGTAAAACGCATAGTCGCCTATGCCCGTCACTTCCGCCGGGATTTTAACCATCTTAAGACTGCTGCATCCCCAGAACACAAACCTGTCTATGACGGTCACGCCGGACGGGATATCAACCGACGCAAGACTGCTGCAGCCCGAAAAAGCATACTCGCCTATGCCCGTCACGTCAGCCGGTATGTCCGCTGACGTAAGACCGCTGCAGCCCTCAAAAGCATGCTCGCCTATGGCGACAACTCCGGACGGTACCGTCACAGACGTAAGACTGCCGCAGCCCGAGAACGCATGATCCGCGATACACACAGTACCCTCTTTTACCGAATACTCACCGCTTAAAGAATCTCTTGCTTCAATAAGCGCAGTATCAATATAAAGTACATCGCTTATCCAATTTGATTCATCTTTGTAATAAGCGGTATCAAAGAATGCCTGCTCGCCTATGCTCGTCACGCCGGACGGGATATCCACAGACGCAAGACTGCTGCAGCCCGAAAAAGCATAGGTACCTATGCCCGTCACACTCACGGGAATCGTTACAGACGTAAGTTTTCTGCAGCCCAGGAAGGCATATGGGGCTATGTTCGTCACGCCTTCGGGAATCGTAACCTCCGTAAGGCCGCTGCAGCCTGAGAATGCCCTTTCGCCTATGCTCGTCACACCGGACGGGATATCCACAGACTCAAGTCCTCTGCAGCCGTTGAACGCATAGCTGCCTATGCCCGTCACACCTTCCGGTATGGTCACAGACGTAAGTTCGCTGCAGCCCGAGAACGCACTGTCGCCTATGCTCGTCACGGCAACGTCGTCTATCGTTTCGGGTATTATAAGCTTTGTCACGTTTTTGTATCTTAATCCGGTAATCGTTCCCGTGCTTTTGTCAAAATCAAAAATAATTCCGGAAGCCACCTCCTCGCCCCGAATAAACTGAACAAAGCGGCTCTTCGCCGTAAAATCGCCGCTCAGCCACATGAGCTTTGCGCTGTCTGCATCGCTTATATCCTCGGCTCCCGACTCATTCAGTATTTTCGCAGAGAGCATTTTTCCGCTTTCATCGTATGATGCAATAATAACGGGCGCGGAAGCGGAAACGTCGCCCGATACGGTGATTGTTCCCTCACTGCATTCGTAGGATATAGACTCGCCCGTGCGGTCGTCGGTAATTGTCTTCGCGTTTGCCGCAAGCCCCGCCGCGGGCAGCGCGGTCACGACCATGCAAAGGGCGGCGATAAGACTTATTACCTTCTTTTTCATGTTTTCCATCCTTTCCCGTTAAGGCAGCGGCTGCAAAAAATGCGATACTCCGCCGTTTTTTTCGCTCCGTCCCTGTGATGCACCCTACGGTGCGCTGTTGTAATGGATGACGGCGCTTTCGAGGGGGTCGTTATTAGCGACTATGTTTATGCTCCGCCACTGCGCCTCAGAGCCCGCGTAGTATATATCTTTAAGGCTGCCGCAATTTTGGAACGCATAGGCGCCTATGTCCGTAACGCTCGTCGGTATTGTCACGGACGCAAGAGAGCTGCAGCCGTCGAACGCGCCGCTGCCTATGCTCACAACGCCTTCGGGTATCGTCACGGACGTAAGAGCACTGCATTCCTCGAACGTGCTCCAGCTTATGATCGTCAGGCCTTCGGGTAACGTCACAGACGTAAGGCTGCTGCAGCCATAGAACGCACCGATGCCTATGTACGTCACACTCGCCGGTATCGTCAAAGACGTAAGAGCGCTGCAGCCGTAGAACACGCTCCCGCTTATGCTCGTCACGCTCGAAGGTATCGTCACGGACGCAAGAGAGCTGCAGCCGCGGAACACGCCCGCGCCTATGCTCGTCACGCTTTCGGGAAACGTCAAAGACTCAAGAGAGCTGCAGCCGTCGAACGCGCTCCCGCCTATGCTCACAACGCTTTCGGGAAGCGTCACAGACATAAGGGAGCTGCAGCCCGAGAATGCGCTCTCGCCTATGTCTGTCACGCCTTCGGGGACAGTCACAGACGCAAGGGAGCCGCAGTCTGCGAACGCGCTCTCGCCTATGCCCGTCACGGCGACGCCGTCTATCGTTTTAGGGATCGCGACTTTGGTCACGCTTTTGTCTTTGAGGCCCGTTACCGTGCCCGTGGCTTTATCAAAGATAAGATTATCCGAGGCTTCTTTTGCTATATTATACTCCGCGCCTTCACTTTTCGCCGTGAAATCTTCACCGTTCAGCCACATGATTTTTGCGCTCTCGGCGTCGCTTACGTCCACG
>JAFOLN010000074.1 GCA_017419325.1 Clostridia bacterium | reverse complement strand
GGCTGAGTCGGAGCAGTACGGCGGCATAAGCATACCGGACGGCACGGAGGACAGACGCCGCCTCCTTCGCGCGCTTATGAACGTGCGCCCGCCTATGCCTGTGGATGAGCGCACGCTTAAAATACAGGATGAATACTTAAAGGAACGCGCCCGCGAGAAGGGCACGGTCGGGCTAAACGGCATACCCACGGTGCGCGAGGCCTTGCAGAGCGCGCACCCTCACGGCGGCGTCATATCCATATGGCAGGGCGACATCACGCGGCTTGCCTGCGACGCCATAGTAAACGCGGCGAATTCGCAGATGCTTGGCTGCTTCGCCCCGCTTCACGCCTGCATAGACAATGCAATCCATACATATGCAGGTGTAGAGCTTCGCACGGAGTGCCACAGGCAGATGGAGATGCTGAGAAAAAAGCACGGCGCGGACTATGAGCAGCCCACGGCTGAGCCGATGCTCACGGACGCGTACAATCTGCCCTCGCGGAAGGTCGTGCATATCGTGGGGCCCATAGTGGACGAAAGGCTTACTCCCGCCCATGAAGCGGCGCTCGCGGACTGCTATAAAAATACGCTTGATATGTGCCGTGAGTATGGTCTTGAAAGCGTGGCATTTTGCTGCATATCGACGGGTGTGTTCCGGTTCCCCAACGCGCGGGCGGCAGAGATTGCCGTGCAAACGGCGTCGGGGTGGCTTTCGCGTCACGAGGGCGCGGTGAAGCGCGTTATATTCAATGTTTTCAAGGATGAGGACAAGGCGCATTACGAGGCGCTTTTATCATAGACGAAAGAGGTGTGAAGTGTGAACGGTTACAAAATGAGAATATCCCGGGGGACGGGAACGCCGGAGGAGAATATAAAAAGGCTTAAAAAGGCGCTTGCGGACTCGGACGCCGTTGTCGTGGGCGCGGGAGCGGGACTGTCCACCTCGGCGGGCTTTGTATACGCGGGGGAGCGGTTCGAAAAATATTTCGGCGACTTCGAAAAATTTTACGGCTTCGACAATATGTACGCCGGGGGATTTTATCCGTATGACACGGCGGAGGAGATGTGGGCGTTCTGGAGCCGCAATATTTATGTAAACCGATACATGAATGCGCCGAAGCCAGTGTACGAGCGGCTCATGGCGCTCATTCGCGGCAAGGACTATTTTGTGATAACGACGAACGTGGATCACTGCTTTCAGAAGGCGGGAGTAGATAAAGACCGTCTGTTCTATACCCAGGACGACTACGGACTTTGGCAGTGCTCGAAGCCATGCCATAAGAAGACGTATGACAACGAGGAGACCGTAAGAAAAATGGTGCTTTCGCAGGGCTTTTCCATAGCCGAAGACGGTACGCTGACTTTGCCGAAGGACGGCGCGCTTAAAATGACGGTGCCGTCAGAGCTTGTGCCCCGCTGTCCCGTGTGCGGGGAGCCCATGAGCATGAACCTCCGCGCCGACGATACATTCGTCGAGGACGAGGGCTGGCACCGCGCCGCCGAACGCTACGCGGCTTTCCTCGAGCGCGCAGAGAACGCGCGGGTATTGTACCTTGAGCTCGGCGTGGGGCAGAACACCCCGGTCATCATAAAATACCCCTTCTGGCGCATGACGGCCGCGAATCCGCGCGCGCTGTACGCCTGCCTCAATTTCGGTGAGAGCTACTGCCCGAAGGAGATAGAGGACAGGTCCATATGCATAGAAGGCGACAGCGCGGAAGTGATTGAGCGTCTTCTGTAATAGAATTGACACAAGCGTATCGCCGTAAGCTGCCGAAACCGGGCGTCTTACGGCGATGTTGTTCTTTTACGGGGAATCAGCGCCCGGCTTTTCCACGCCCCCCATATCCTACGGAAGCATAAAAAGTTGTTTTTACTATTGCAATTCCCGCGTAAGAGGAATATAATTTATAAAGTTAGAAGAAACTAACT
>JAFOLN010000007.1 GCA_017419325.1 Clostridia bacterium | reverse complement strand
TCCGTGTTTTCGCAAAGGAGCATGGGCTTCGCCCCCTCATACGGTATTTCCTCCGGCGCGTCCGGCATGAGAGCGCGCGCCGACGGCGTGGGCTTTATTAAGAACCTGTCGTCGTATATGCCGCCTGTAACCTTGCCCCTGCAGTATATAATATATTCGCCCATCATGGCCCTGTGCGTTATGCCTTCACACAGCGACAGACCGTCGAGGACGTATTCGAGGTAGTCTTTGCTTGACGCCATATTTTTTCTCCTTTATTTTCTGTATATCCATTCCATATTATATATAAGTCCCTCGCGGAAGCTGTCGTATCCGAGATATCCCACTATAATGTTGCCGACGAAGTTCAGGGGAAAGAACGTGCAGAAGAACCACGCGCTTATCCTTCGCTCCAGCACGCGTTCCGCCATCGACGCAAGGCGTTTAAGGTCGGGCATGGTGTCCTTGCTCAGATCGTTCACAACGCTTTTTATAAGGCCGCTTGCTTCAAAATGGCGCTCCCACTCGGCCGCGGACTCTATAAGCGCGGCCGCAGCGCCCTTTGATATCAGCGCGACAGCCTTTTTTTGCGTTTCGTCAAGCTCGTCAAAGACCCTTTGGAGCGCATAATCGTAAACGATGAGCACACCGTCCGGCTTTAATATACGACGCACCTCGCCGAACACCTTTTCCTTGTCTGAGCAGTGGACTATGGTCTCGACAGCGTAGACTACGTCGACGGAGTCGTCCGCTATCATCGGCATATCTCCGTAATCGTGCTCGATTATGCGTACATTGGAGGGCATATCCTTAATGGGCGCGGGGCAGAGATCGACGCCCGTAAAAGAAGCGTCGGGATGCTTTTTTGCAAGATACAGAAGATTTGCACCCATACCGGAGCCGAGCTCCACCACGTTCGCGCCGCTTTTTATATGCTCAGAGATAACGTTCGGCTGATAGTATATATCGTCGTCCGAAAGCTTTCCGTTTTTCGATACGCGAAAATGCATAAAGCCCTCGTCTGAGTGAAACCTTTTGTATGCGGCTCGATTCTTTTTATAATAGGAGCGTATATTGTCGACTGAATTTTTGTCTCCGGATATTATACGGTCCAGCTTGCGGTTTATGCTCGGGACGCTCTCCATGTATTTGATTTTTTCACGAAGTCTGCTTTCGCTGTTCATACTTCTGTCCTTTCGTGCGGATGTAAAAAGCTTTCCCGGCAGGGTAAACGGCCGCTGCCGGGAATATGTCGCGTCTATTATACCGCATGACGCGGCGGTATGTAAAGAGCCGCTTTACTTCATCGTATTGCCTATCTCATACGCCTTTTTTAAGTCTTTCGGGAACTGCGTTTCATGCACCTTCTTCTTATGCTCCTCGCTGAAGGAGGCCATGTCGTATTTTGAATAATCGTCCACCTGCAGCGTGTCGCAGAAGGCGTAAATGTCCACGTTGCCGTTTAAGAACCCGAAGGGGGCGAAATACACCTTCATGGGGTTTTCGTACACCTTTTTATACATAGCCTCGTCGGCGTTCATCGTAAGGAATACGGCGGTGTTCACGCGGCCGGAAAATACGCTCGTATAGTCGTTGTAGGACATGGCGGGGAAGGTCATGCGCTCAAGGAAGCAGCGAAGCATTCCCGTAGGCTCGGAGTAGTATACGGGCGAGCCTATGATTAAATTGTCCGTGTCAAGTATCTTTTCAAGCACCGGCGAAAGCTCATCCTTTATATAGCATTTGCACGGCTCCTTTATGTTCTTTCTTTTGCAGGCAAGGCAGCTTCTGCAGCCCGTGAAATT
>JAFOLN010000073.1 GCA_017419325.1 Clostridia bacterium | reverse complement strand
CGGCAGGCCCTCGTATATATGACCCTTCGTGTCAAGAACGTCAAAGGTTCGGCCTCCGTTTTTAAGCGTATTTAAAAGTATCTCGGGAAACCTGTAAAGCGTGTGGGTGCCGAATACCATGTCCACATGGGGATAGCGCATCTTTATGCGGCGGGCGTTTTCCTCTATCTGCATCATGCAGCCGCACACGGCTATCATCATGTCGGGATTTTTTCTCTTTTCATGCACCAGCGCGCCCACGTTTCCGAAAAGGCGCATCTCCGCGCCCTCTCTTACGGCGCAGGTATTGAACACCACGAGGTCGGCGCCCCGCCGCTCCGGGGTGAGCCTGTATCCCATAAGAAGAAGCATGCCTCTGAGCCGCTCCGAATCGTTTTCGTTCTGCTGGCAGCCGTACGTCACGACGCAGGCCGTATACTCCCTGCCGCGGCGCGCGCTTTTTTCGCTTAGGATTTCGCGTACCGCGTCGGTATATTCTCTTTGCCGCATCATGTCTGTTATTTCGTTTGGCACCTGTTCACTCTCCGATTTTCACAAAATACCTTATTTTTTATCATACCACATAAATGCAATTTAAAAAAGACTCTTTACGAGTCTTTTTTAAATTTTAAGTAAATATTCACATTTTGCCCGGCTCAGCCGATAATGTACTTTTTGGAGTCGCCCATGTTCGCGGGGTCCATGCTTGCGGAGATGAAGAACTCTATGCCCGTTCTGTCGGAAAACTCGGAGATCTCCTTTATGAACTTTTCAAACAGTTCGTCGGTATTGTCCTTTACTATCTTGAAAAGGCCGTCAATATAAATATTGGTTATATCGTAATTGCCTGCATGAAGTCCCTTGACAAAGCCCGTGAACCTGTCGTAATTCTGCAAGCTGTATTCCGATGCGTCCACAAGTCTTATATCGCGGTCAAGATCATACATGAGCTGATTTGATTTCTCGATAAAAACTACGTTTCCCTTGGCAGTCTTAACCGTATTGTTGGCGTCGTCTATTATCTTCTTTGTTTTACCCGAGCCTTTAAGGCCTGCAACAATCTTTATCATGGCATTCCCTCCTGTTATGTTTTTGGGTAATATAATAATACTACATATTATCGTTTTTTTCAATCAAATAAGCATATTTTTTAAAAAAGTCCCAAAGAAATATGACGCGGGCTTTCTTTTTACTGCGCGGGCTTCTTCAAAAGCTTTCTCATATATCCCTTGTATGCCTCCACGCCCGGCTGGTCGAAGGGATTTACGCCCAGTATATAGCCGGACAGCGCGCACGCCTTTTCAAAGAAATACGTAAGATATCCGTATGAATACGCGTCGGCGCGGGGGAAGGACACCGTAAGATTCGGCACGCCTCCGTCGCGGTGCGCCGCCGCCGAGGATATCATGGCGCTTCGGTTTATCTCGGAAAGCTTCATGCCCGAAAGATAGGACAGCGCGTCGCCCGGCGCGCCCTCGGGCATCGTTATGTCCGTGCGCGGCGACTCTGGCCACAGAAGCGTTTCGAACTGGTTCTTCGTGCCGTCCTGTATATACTGGCCTATCGAATGAAGGTCGGTCGAAAACGCGGTGAACACCGGGAATATGCCGCCGCCCTTCTTTCCCTCGCTTTCCGCGAAAAGCTGCTTCAGCCACTCGCCGAAGGCGTGAAGGTCGGGCTCGAAGGAGGCGAATATCTCAACGCACTTTCCCCGGTCGTAAAGATAATTTCTCACCGCCGCGTACTTAAGGCAGAGATTGTCGGAAAACTCCGCCTCCATAAAGTCGCGGTAAGCGTCGCGCGCGCCGCGCATCACCTCGTCTATGTCTACGCCGCACACGGCCATGGGCAAAAGCCCCACCGCCGTAAGCACGGAGTAGCGTCCGCCCACGCCCCGGGGCACGTCGAAGGACTTATAGCCGCATTTTTTCGAAAGCTCCCGAAGAAGCCCCTTCTCGGGGTCGGTCGTGACTATTATCCTTTCAGCCGCCCCGCGCTTTCCGTACCTTTTTTCCATAAGCCCGCCGAAAATCTTGAACGCAAGGTCAGGCTCAAGCGTGGTGCCCGATTTCGACACCACGTTTATATAAAAGTCGCGTTCGCTTATCATGTCGATGACGGAGTTCATGCTGTCGGGCGAAAGGTCGCAGCCGCTGTAAAACACCATGGGCGTATCCTTTGTTTTAAGGTTGTAGTTTCGCCCCTTTATGAACTCTATGGCTCCCCTCGCCCCGGCGTACGAGCCTCCTATGCCTATGAGCACGAAGGCGCCGGCGTTTTTCTGTATGTTTCGGGCGCATTCCTTTATGGCCGAAAGCTCCTCGTCGGCCGTGCGCTCGGGCAGGTCGTGCCACAATGTCATGTCGGCTCCCGTGCCGCTTCCCGATACAAGCGCCTCATGGGCGTCAAGGGCGCGTATCTTATATATATCAAATTCCGGCAGAGAAAAAATGTCTCCGCAATTCTTAAAATCAATATTAAAGGACATTGTTCCACCTCTTTAAAAGCCTCTCGTCCGTTAATTATTATAATAAAGATTATACCTCATAAATGCAAACTAATCAACACATTTATGTCGTAATGTGCGATTCATCCGATTAAAATTAAGGGGGCGCGTTCACGCCCCCAGGCTCGTAAGCGTTACCGTAAGCTCGTCGCTCCCCAGATGAAAGTCCATCCGTATGGGCCTGTCGCTCGAATTTATGAATTTTAAGTCAAGCTCGCCGTAATAAACGGTGGCGTCCTCGCCCTTTGGCACATAGTCGACGCTCATGCCGTGCTCATGGCGCTCCGTCACCGTAAGTCCCGCGTCCTTCGCCGCCTTATAAAGAGCGGAGCTGACCTGACATATGCCGCCGCCCACTTCCTTTTCCTTCCCGCTGTCCTTAAAGACCACGGCCTTCTTAAAGCCCCGCGCCATGGTGCGCCGTCCGACGCTTTCGTTAAAGGAAAACTCCTCCCCCGGCGAAAGCACCTTCCCCGAAAGCGTTTCACAGACGAGTCGGATGTTCTCTATCCTTCCTTCGCGCCTGTCGTTTAAGGGCGTTACAACGCTTATAAGCTCCGTCTCCGGGGCGGGCTCTTCGTTTTTTTCGGCTTCTGTATGCCGCCCGCCGTCCGTCCTAAGCCCGTCCGCGTCGGGCGCGTCCGCGTGGGAGCATGCCGCCAGCGCAATCGCCGCCGCAATCAAAAGTACCGATACCGCCGCTTTCTTCATATGCTAAAACGCCTGAAAGTCGGTAATCAGGCGGTACTTTCCGTACCACTCAAGCGGCATGGGGCTAAGCGGCGTATAGAACCTTATATACGACGGCTCCCCCGATAAGGGTTTCCCGTGCATGGCGCGCGCCGAAAAGTCCGTGCGGCTTACATGTTCCGTCCTCGCTCTGCCGTCGTTGTGCACGGTCAGCGTCGCCGCGCTGCACCCGAACAGGGACAGCATAAAGAGGCACAAAAGGGCCGCTATGATAATTTTTTTCATGTTTTCTCTCCTTTTTTGAAGCTTTTCGCTTCCAAAGCCTATTATCTGCCGCTTCATAAAAGATTAAACGTGAAAAAAATATATAAAAAAACCCCGATCGCTCACATCGAGGTCTTTTATGGGGAGTTAGGGGGAATCTTTATTTTAAAGGTTTTGAGGTTATCTCTTTTACACTTATATAATAACCTTTCGCTTTCCCGATTTCATGTATAATATTTATTTAAAATGTGAACTTTGTGTAAAGTCGTGTAAACAAACTATTAACTGTGGGACTTTTTTCGCATATTTTCAAAGAAACGCGACAGTATTTCGGCGCATTCCTCCTTTAATATGCCGTACTCGATCTTCGGCGCGGGCGCCATGTCCCAGTCGAAAAGATTGAAGCGCGAGCCGCACGCGCCCGTCGTAAAATCGAGCGCGCCGATGTATACAGAGCCTATGCGCGAAAGCATAACGGCTCCCGCGCACATGGGGCACGGCTCGAGCGTCACAAAGAGCGACGCGCCGTTAAGGTTCCGCCGTCCCAGCGTCCTGCAGGCGTCCTCTATGGCCAAAATCTCCGCGTGGGCCGTGGAAAGGGCGCGCGCCTCTCTTTCGTTTCGTCCGCGTCCCACTATGCGCCCGTCGTAAACTATGACGCATCCCACGGGCACGTCGCCGCTCTTTTCGCATTTTTTCGCCTCCGAGAGCGCCTCCCGCATAAAGGCGAGCTTTTCCTCCCTCGTCATACGCGTCCCTCCTTTAATCGGCGCACAGACCGTCGAAGTGAACGTCGTCGAACACCTCGGTGTTGTACATGACGATGACGGCGTCGAAGTCATGCTCTTTCATCACGTCCTCGGCGATGGGCGCGTCCTCGTCGCGCGGGTCAAGGAGCCACACCTCAGACACGCACGTTGAAAGGTATGCCGCAAGGGGCAGCGCGAAGGAGTCCTTCACTATAAGCAGCTTTATGCCGTTCGTCTCCTCGTTGTTTCTTACCATCATAAGACCGTAGT
>JAFOLN010000072.1 GCA_017419325.1 Clostridia bacterium | reverse complement strand
TTTGTACAGGCCACGATAAAAAAATGAAGCTCAAAATCGATATATTTATCTTAATTTTCAACCAGGTTTACCGATAAAAAATGAGAGGGATTATTTTGCTTGTTACAGCTGGAAAAAAGCTCCTTTGAATGCATTTTTATAAGCATGTCGATTTTTGAAAAGTATTCTTCGTAGCTGTCGTAGCCGTAAGGAATAAGATGCTCCCCAACGAGTGCTAAAAACTTGTCCTCGGGAAAATCGTTATATTGAAAAACCTCTCCTCCGCGTTTGCGCGAGTTAGGGAGAACGGGATACTTTTTGTGTTCCTCCGGAATATACGGCATATGTCTTGTCTCCTTTTTATAGTTATCGTTTAAAAAGGAATTTTATCTTCGTCATTATCTGCGCAGAGAATGCCTGTGGGAAGCAATGAGTCTTCGTCGATGCGGCAGAGCACGCCCTTCGGGAGAACGTAGAGAACCTCTCCGGTCGCCGTATCGCCTATCTTGTCATAAATGCGCCCCGCGCTGAAGCTTTCGCCCAGTACGGTATGAGGGCTGTTTGCCACATATCCCACAAGACCGAGGCCTTCCATTTCGACCTTTATGGCTTCCTTGTCGAATTTATTATCGGGCTCCATTACAAGTCTGACAGTCATATCCGGCTCAAAGAACTCCTGACCGTGACGGTAGCAGGTACCGGTGATGGTGAAATATATTTTGCTCATGGAACATCCTCCTTCGTTTTTGTTTTCACTTAGATTATAAAAGAGGATGTGTACCGAAAAACGGACTTAGTTGTGCTTTTTCAAAAATATTATATGAGCTCTGTGTAAAGCCGTAAAAGTATTACTCTCCGAATTTCACATCGGGAGCGATAAAGATGCTGTCCTTTTTTACATGGCACGGAAGCATAAGTATGCGCACCCCCTGGGCCTCTGCGGCGGCCAGAGCCTCGCCGAACTCGGGATGAGTCTCAATGTTGGGGCGCACCGTGACAACGCCGTCCATCTGTATAACGAAGGCTATAACGGCATGATATCCCTCCTTCGCGGCTCGGATGAGCTCGCGGATATGCTTCACTCCGCGCTGTGTGGGCGCGTCCGGGAAATAGCCCACGCCGTCCACCTCAAGCGTGCAGCCTTTTACCTCAATAAGATACCGCCGGTCGCCGCGCTCCATATAAAAATCAATGCGGGAGCTTCCGTATGTATACTCGGGAACAATCTTGTCAAAGCCCTGCAAAGAGAGCCATTCCTTCGTTACGGCGTTTGGAGCCTGACTGTCGATATTAAAGAGCACGCCGTTTTTCTTTCGCACGGAGACAAGGTCATAGCGCGTCTTCCGCCCCGGCGTGCCGGGCTCGGTCAGATAGACCTCGGCGCCGGGCATGAGAAGCTCCCGGCACCGCCCCGTATTCTTTACATGAACGGTCTCTGTCTCCCCGTTCACCGTGACCCGCGCCGTGAACCGATTCGGCCGGTCGATAAAAGCCGCCGCGGTAATGTTTTTATACTGCAAAATGATCACCTGTTTGGGATTAGAAAATGTGTATTATATTATAGCCTTAAGCTGACATAAAATCAATGTTTTGCCCCACGACTCGGCGCGCGGCTTCATATTATTTCTCATTTATGCAGTATATCATCAAAACTGTAACAAAAATCGGACTTAATGATTCCAAAAGGCGCGTTTTTATGGTATTATTGTTTTGACTTCCAATATTATTGAACGGAGGCGGCAAGACATGGCCGGTAAGGAACGAAGAGGATATAATCAAAAGCTTAAGATGCTTTATCTTGTGAAGATATTTTCCGAGGAAACGGATGACGCGCACGGTCTTACCATGCAGGAGATCATTGAGAAGCTGTCGCTTTACGGCGTGAACGCCGACAGAAAGACGCTCTATCTCGATTTTGATGAGCTTAAAAACTTCGGCCTCGACATCATTTCGGAGCAGGCAGGGCGAAGATGCATTTATCATTTGGGGAGCCGTGACTTTGAACTGCCGGAGCTTAAGCTTCTTGTGGATTCCGTGCAGTCGGCGAAGTTTATCACTGACAAAAAGTCGAACGAGCTAATAAGAAAGATAGAGTCTCTGGCCAGCAGATATGAGGCGAAGAAGCTTCACCGTCAGGTCATCATCTCCGGCCGCGTAAAGACGATGAACGAGAGCATTTACTATAATGTTGACAAGATTCACGACGCGATAAACGCCGGGTGTCAGATTCGCTTCAAGTATTTCCGCTGGAACGTGGAGAAAAAGATGGAGATGCGCCGCGACGGCGCGTGGTATCAGATAAGCCCGTGGGCGCTGATGTGGGACGATGAGTATTATTACCTCGTCGCCTACGACGCCGGAGAAAATATGATAAAGCATTACCGCGTGGACAAGATGATAAAAATATCCGTTGTTGATGAGAAGCGCGAGGGGCAGGAGTTCTTTAAAAAGTTCAGTACGCCTAAGTATTCAAAGAGCCTTTTCGGCATGAACAGCGGCGAGGAAGTGAACGTGACGCTTGAGGCGGAAAACCACATGGTCGGCATCCTTATAGACCGATTCGGAAAGGACATTTTTATAATGCCTGTGGACGACAGCCGCTTCAGAACGTCGGTGAACGTAGCCGTAAGCCCGCCGTTTTTGGGATGGATAATGTCCCTCGGCAGTGATATCCGCATCGTATCGCCCCAAAGCGTCGTCGACATGATGGCGAAGGAGGCGCAAAGGCTTGCCGCGCAGTATCCGACGGACGATGCAGCTGCCGACTGACCACGTTTACGTCAGAAGGATGAAAATGAATGCGGCGTGTCGGAAATATGCCGCTATAAGCGCTTCACTATTTCGAAAAAAACAGCGCACCGCCTTTGAATAAGGATTTCGCAGGCGGTGCGCTTTTGGGGATGATATGTCAAGCTTGTGGCTTCTTCTGCCACGGTTTTTCATCTGAAGCCTTGAAGTTGTATACGGGCTTCATGATATCTATAACGTCTACGGCGTCGCGTATCGCGCCGATGATATCGTCAAGGGATTTGTAGGCCATAGGGGCTTCATCCAGCGTACTGTCGTTTACCGAGGTCGTATATATGCCCTTCATCGCCTCACGGTACTCGTTCATGCTGAGCGTATTCTTTGCATCCGTTCTTGACATGATGCGTCCTGCGCCGTGGGGCGCGGAATAATTCCATTCGGGGTTTCCCTTTCCTACGGCAAGCACGGCTCCGTCGCGCATGTTTATGGGAATCAGCACCTTTTCCCCCGCATGAGCGGCGATGGCGCCCTTTCGGAGTATCATTTCATCGGTGTCAATGTAGTTGTGGACGGTGTGAAAAGCATCGCTGCCCGTAAGGCCGCTGCGTTCAAGCAGAATCTCCGACATCTTTTCGCGGTTCCTCCGCGCAAAGGCCTGACAGATTTCCACATCATGAATATAGTCTTTAAGATATTTTCCGTAAAGCCAGCAAAGCTCCGGCGGAACCTGCGGCTCCTTATTCTCCTTTTCCCATTTGAGCTTCTTCAGCGCCTCCTGTATTTCCGAGCGTCTTCCCTGCTCCTTGTAAGTGCGGATTATCTCCTCCCTTGCCTCGAGATAGCTGCCGATACCCTTTTGGAGATCCACTGCAAGCTTCTGATAAATCTGTGCGACCTGCGTTCCGAGATTGCGGCTTCCGGAGTGGATGACAAGATAATTCGTTCCGTCCGACGCCCTGTCCACCTCAATGAAATGGTTTCCCCCGCCAAGAGTGCCTATGCTTCTTTCCAGCCTTCTTGAATCCTTAAGCTGCCTGTAGCAGCGAAGCCCGGTAAGGTCAAATCGCTCAATTCTGCCCTCCCAGACGCCATATCCGGACGGGATATAATGCGCCGCAGCATCGAGCTTTTCAAAATCGATTTCCTTATTGTCAAGCCTTACGGTATACATTCCGCAGCCGATATCCACGCCGACTATATTCGGAACGGCCTTATCGGTTATCGTCATGGTGGTGCCGATGGTGCAGCCCTTTCCGAAGTGAACATCGGGCATTATACGGATGCGGCTTCCCTCGGCAATGGGATAGTCGCACATCTGGCGTATCTGCTCTATCGCCGAATCTTCCGCTGTATTTGCATAGCAGACGGCGGTGTTCACCTTTCCCTTTATTTCAAACATATTTATCACTTCCCTGCTGTGTGATGTCAACAATCTGCCTTCAATTCATTGCGTGGTACAGGCCGCGGAAAAATGCGCCGTAGTACTGCCCCTCCGACAGTCCGGATACGGAGCCGTCGCCTGCCCCTATGTTTTTCCACGAGCCGTCCGAAAGCTCGGCAAAGTCCACTGTATAGAAGACGCTATCAAGATTTTTGTATTTTTCAATCATAGCTTCGGAAGGCTCGGTGGTAAAATTCCCCTGAAGTGAATTGCGGCACACGCTGATGACTTCGTTATTCCCATAAAATACTCTGTATTCATTTGTCCGCTCACCGTACCGTTTAAGCTCCAGATATTCCTTGATGCAGATACCTCCGGTAAGCAGATCGCCGCGATAATCGTAGAATACTTCCATCCATCGGTCGAACTCGGACTGTGAAGTGCTTTCGTCAAAATAAGTCGGGAACTCCGTTCCCTTGACGGATTTTACATAATCCTTGACCATGAAACGTCCGAACGCGCGTATGCAGTCACGAATATCTATATCGGAATGCAGCGGGAATGTATGTATACGCGCGGTATCCTTTTCTATCTGCGGATAGATGTTCGGGAAAATGTGCATAAGCGTATACATCTGCGGCGTTGTCTGAAGCCTCACATTCCTGGAAAGAAGCTTATCATAAAACTCGTAATACTGCTCCGGCTTCATCATCCACCCGCGATAGATTGCGTTGACCTCTTTTTCGGGAACAAAGGAGAGCCTGAGGTTCCGCTCCTCGAACCAATCGTCATAACCGAAGATTATCGTATCAAAAAGTCCGGTATCCAAAGCGGCGTCGTATTCACGCGCCATATCCTCATCGATCTTACGCCTGTTCATATAAGACGACGGAAAAAGTATTGTGTTTACCATTTGTCTTTCTCGCCTCCCGATTGCTTTTTTAACGTTTGTTTTGCATGTCTCAGATATGTTTTTCACGACATCGCGTCACTTTTTACCCTTCAATGACATTATAACGAAGTACATGTCCTAAAAAGCGGACTTGGTAGTCTGCTTTGCTGTTTTTTATTTGATTCTCGGTACAGCAGACGCTCCCGCAGTAAACGGCATCGGAGCCGGAAGCTTTCGGGGAAAGCCCGGCGACGCACGCGGGACACTTTATATGTATGTTTTTCGATTTTTTGCGGTTTTTCGAACCGGGGGAAATTTTTCGGACACATCGGCTGATATATTGTGGTTGAGGCGAAAAAAATCTGAGCGCAGTAAAGATGAAAGGAGGATTGTCATGTGCACTCTTATATACAGCGCGAAATCGCACAGGAAGATCGCGCATTTCCCTCATTGCAAGATACTTAAACGTATCCCGAAGGAAAGCCGCCGTACATTTGATAGCCTCGAAGATGCCCGGGAGCATGGATATCGGCTCTGCCAATGCTGCCCTCCCGCTGCGCAAAAGTACAGAAAGGAGCGAAAGCGTGTACGGGAATTCTGTAAAGCCCATGGCCTTGCAGTTGAGATACTTAACGGCGTTGTTAATGATTACTCAAGGCATGACGTCTGGAAGATAATTGTCGAAGATAAGCGCAATACCCTCCGTTTGTATCACAAAAACTACGATAAAAGATGTCAAAAAGAAGGACAGGAGTCCGTAATTTCAGGATTTCACCATCAAGGCTGCCGTTACAAAACGGTATTTGAATTTGTGGAATACATCGTCTCTCATGACGAATACCGTGATGAGCATCCATATATCGAAAAAACGGCGCAGACATCCGGCACTTCTATCACTCCGGGCGTCAAGAATAAACAAGGAGAGGACGCTGCTTCTCCAGTATCGAAAAAGCGAAAATCAAAAGGGAAAAAGCTTTCCCGAAGGAAGGAGGAAAAAAGAAAAAAGCGTCAGAAGCGCCTCGCCGGGATAAAACGTGTTTATGCGCTTCTCGATATGCTGTCTGCCGCCAGAACTCAAAAGGAGTCTTTAGCGTGTATACGGTAGAATTTCATGTTTCGATGGACGAGAGAAAGAAACAGCAGGATTTATAGTAAAAGCTTGATTTTGGAGGTTTTTCAATGAGCAGAATAAAACAATACGGGGAGGCATCTA
>JAFOLN010000006.1 GCA_017419325.1 Clostridia bacterium | reverse complement strand
CAGATAAGCTGCAGATTTGAGATTTCATAATAAAAAGGAGGTACACTGATGAAGGTATCATATGATTTTAGCGGAAAAGTAGCCGTTGTCACCGGTTCCGCGACCGGTATCGGTCACGCGATCGCAATGGAATTCGCAAAAGCAGGCGCGGATATCGCCGTATGCGACTACAACGAGGAAAAGGGCAAGGCTACCGTTGAAGAAATAAAGGCTCTCGGCAGAAAATCCGCATTCTTCAAGTGCGACGTATCGAAGGACGAGGACGTTGCCGCTATGAAGGACGGCGTTATGAAGGAATTCGGCACCATCGACTTCCTTCTTAGCAACGCAGGCGTAAGCTACGGCTACAAGCCCGACAAGACCCCCTGCTTAGGCCCTCCGTTCACCAACGTACTCGTTTCCGACTGGGAGCGCATGTTCGACATCAACCTTTTCGGTATGGTAAGAGTAATACAGGCGTTCTACGACGTATTCAAGGAGAAGAAGGAAGGCAAGATAGTATGCACCGCGTCTATCGCCGCTTTCGAGTCCACCTCGCTGCAGCCGCAGTATAACGCGTCCAAGGCCGGCGTTATCAACCTCGTACAGTCCGTATCCACCGATATGGGCGCGTTCAACATAAACGTTAACGCTATATGCCCCGGCTTCGTTTATACTCCCATGTATGAGCACGGCGCACAGGGCTTTAAGGATTTAAGACCGCAGTTCTTCGCTGACACCAACGATCCGAAGTCCATCATGATGAAGCTCGCAGTAAACATGTCGTCTCTCCACAGAGCTCAGGCTCCGGAAGACCTGGCAAATGCCGCTCTGTTCCTCTGCTCCGACGCTGCAAAGGAAATAACGGGCCAGTATGTATGCGTAGACTCCGGTATAGTAACGAGATAAAACATAAAAGTTTTCGGCAGGGCGCTTTTGCGCCCTGCTTTTTTGTTTATTTTGCATAAAACGGCTGTCTTTTTATTTAAATCTGTGCTACAATAGCGATAGATGATAAAAGCATCGGCTTAAATGAAAAAACAGGGAGGGTTTTTTATGGAAAACGTAATTTTCAGCTTTCCGGGCAAGGTCGTGGTAATCACCGGAGCGGCCGCGGGCCTCGGGCGCGCCATGGCATGCCAGTTCGCCGGAGCCGGGGCGAACGTTGCCATATGCGACTTAAAGGAGGAGCTTGCGCGCGAGACCGTGAAGCTCTGCGAGGAAAAAGGCGTAAAGTCGAAGTTCTATAAGCTCGACATAACGAACGAGGACATGGTTGCGGCGGTGAAGGACGAAATTCTCAAGGATTTCGGCACCGTTGACATCCTTGTAAACAACGCGGGCGTGACCACCGCGCCGGGCAAAATGGGCCCGCCCATGGCGAACATTGACCTTGCCGACTGGAAGCGTCTCATCGGCGTGAACCTTATCGGCACAGTAACGGTGACGAAGGCCTTCGCCCCCATCTTCAAGGAGAAGAAGGAGGGAAAGATAGTAAACATCTCGTCACAGACGGCGTATAACGTGACCGTTTCGATGCCCCACTACTGCGCGTCGAAGCTGGCCATCGTAAGCTATACCCAGTCCTGCTCCGTTGAGCTTGGCAAGTTCAACGTAAACGTGAACGCCGTATGCCCCGGCTATATCTATACGCCCATATATCACGGCGCGGGCGACGAGCTTATCTCGAAGTTCCCGGCGCTTTTGGGCGACTGCAAGAGCGAGGAAGAGGTCGTAACGAAGCTTGCGCGCGTCAGCACGTCGCTCGGACGTCCCGAAACGCCCGATGACATCGCCCACTGCGTGCTGTTCCTTGCGTCCGACGCGGCAAGCGAGATCACGGGCAACGCGGTCATCGTTGACTCGGGCGGAATAAGAAGATAAATGCGAAAAAATCGGCGTAAACCGATATAAAGGAAATTCTTAGTCTTTTAATCCTGAAAAAATGTGATATACTTTAATCAGGTAACCGAATCTCGGTAGAGAGGTTATATATAAAAACAGGAGGTTTATTACTATGCAGAACGTGAAATTCAGTTTTCCGGGCAAGGTCGTAGTTATTACGGGCGCCGCTGCAGGTCTCGGTCGCGCTATGGCGGTTCAGTTCGCCAAGGCAGGCGCAAACGTGGCTATCTGCGACGTTAAGGAAGAGCTTGCGAAGGAAACCGAAAAGATGTGCCAGGACGAAGGCGTAAAGGCTAAGTTCTATAAGCTCGACATCACCAATGAGGAAATGGTAGCCGCTACGAAGGAAGCTATCGTTAAGGAATTCGGCACCGTTGATATTCTTGTAAACAACGCAGGCGTTACCACCGCTCCCGGCAAGATGGGCCCGCCGATGGCCAACATCGACCTGGCTGACTGGAGACGCCTTGTAGGCATCAACCTTATCGGTACCGTAACGGTAACGAAGGCTTTCGCTCCCATCTTCAAGGAGAAGAAGGCAGGCAAGATAGTTAATATCTCGTCTCAGGCAGCTTACGCTCCGGCAGCAGCAATGCCGCATTACAATGCGTCCAAGCTGGCTATAATCAGCTACACCCAGTCCTGCTCCGTTGAGCTTGGCAAGTCCAACGTAAACGTAAACGCAGTTTGCCCCGGCTTCATCTTCACCAACATGTATGTTGGCGCAGGTCAGGAGCTCATCGACAGATATCCGATGATCTTCGGCGACTGCAAGACTGAGGAAGACGTTGTTAAGAGACTGGCTGCAAACACCTCGCTCGGTCGTCCGCAGAAGCCCGAAGACATTGCTTACGCAGTTCTCTTCCTTGCTTCCGACGCTGCAAGCGAGATCACGGGCAACGCAGTTATCGTTGACTCGGGCGGTATCAGAAGATAATCAAATACGCTTTGATTTACATGGGAGGCCGTTTCTCGGCCTCCTTTGGCTTTGAGTGGAAAGGAAGACAGAATATAATGAAAAAAGCCATAATATCGCTTGCGCTTGCGGCTCTGATGCTCACAGCACTCGCGACAATCGGGTTCGGCGCACAGGCGGCGGACGCGGTCGTGCCCACCCGTCAGGGACTTACGGTGAACGGCCGGGCGGTGCAGACGCAGGCATACAACATAAACGGGAACAATTACTTCAAGCTCCGCGACGTTGCGGCCATGATGGGCGGCACCGAGTCGCGCTTCGACGTGGGCTACGACGAGGCGTCTCACACCGTAACGGTGACAAAGGGCACATCATATAAGACGGACACAAGCGAGAACACGGCGGGCGAGGATCTCTCGGCCACCTGCGTAAAGAGCAGTCAGACGGTCACGATAGACGGCCGCCGGGCTGACATGACGGCCTACAACATAGGCGGCAGCAACTACTTTAAGCTGCGCGACCTCGGCATGATGCTGGGCTTCTATGTTGACTATGACGCGGCGGCCGCATCCGTCCGCGTAACGTCGCCCGACGCATACGGCGACGAGGGCTGGAGGGACGCATACAGCGCGGCGGTCATAGAGGCGCGGCAGTCTAACAGGGGCGGGTCGATTCTTGAGTACGACGAGAACGACGCCGTATCGTATCAGCTTTACGACATCGACAAGGACGGCGTGCCGGAGCTGTTCATCCATTACGGCATAGCCGAAGCGGCGCGCTCCGTGAAGGTATATACATATAAGAACGGCGAAATCGCAAAGGCGGGCGAGACGTTCTGCGGCCATACGTCGCTTTATTCCTGCCCCGGCGAGAACGGCTTCGTGCTCTATTGGGGCCACATGGGAGCCGCGTCCATGTCGAAGGTGAGCCTTGAGGGAGGCGCGCTAAAGGACAACGGTGTTATATTCGAGGAGATGACCGAGGGCGATTACAAGCCCGTTTCAAGCGTTGTGCCCGGCGCGGCCATACTCGACAACTGGCGCACAGACATAACGGCGCCCATTGAGCATTACCGCGACGTTCTGCAGAACGCGCAGGGCTACGAATGCCCGAAGTGGAGCGACGACGCGAAGGTGCGCGAGGCCATTATGGACGTTATAAAGAACGACGGCTCGCTCTTCTTCCTCTGCGCCGACGCATACGGCGATGAGGGCGGATATATGAACCTGAGCACGGCTCTCGCGGCGGGCGGCCCCGCGGACGAATACGCAAAGGAGCCGCTTAAGGTGTCGCAGTATGCATGGGTTGACGCGAACAACGACGGTCAGACCGACTGCGTTGTAAGATTTGCCCACACGGACGGCGGAAGTGACGTATACGCCGTATTCACGAGCCAGAGCGGCGAGATATATGCCTACACCGTGTCCTACTTTGACGGCAAGGTGCTCCGAAACGGCGTGTTCGCCGAGGATTACGACGGCGACGGCGTACCGGAGTTTGCAAGCAGAGTAATGTTCGACGGCGTACAAGGGTATACATGCTATGTCGCGGAAAGCGGCAGTACTCCCGAGGCGGAGTGGATAAAATATTAAGCGCGTGGAGCGCGGGCGAAGAGAATCGCCCGCGCTTTTTTTATCGAAGGCGCGGCGAGGAAGCGAGGGCGGTTCGCCACCGGAAGAATGTCACTGCAAATTAAGAAGCTTCTTCCCAAATCCCGCATAACCCAAAACGGGCACCCGGCACCCGGAGCGGCTCGGCCGCGGAGGTTCTCCTTTCAGACACGTTGTTTCTGAAGACTTTAAAAGCCTTCCCCTAGGAACCGCCCCAAAAAATCCGCTGCGCGTATTTTCCGGGGACCCCGGACGGGAGGTGTCTGCGAAGCAGACGGATGAGGTGTCATGCGCGTTTGCAAGCAGATAATTGCTTCATTATGTAAACCAAAGCATCAAAATATGTCATTCTGAGCGAAGCGAAGAATCTCCCGCACGGAGTTTTGACATCCTGCCAAGACTTAAAATCGCTTTTTTCTTATTTGCAATGCCCCATTTCCTGCTTTAACATCT
>JAFOLN010000071.1 GCA_017419325.1 Clostridia bacterium | reverse complement strand
GAAAGCCTTGTATCGTCGTCCTTGAAATAAAGCGTGTCGCGCATGCCGCGCGGAAGCTGGTCTATGAAGCAGAATATGCACTGGTTGTGGCATGAGCGCGGCTTGTCCATAAGATACGTCTCAAATTCAAGGCCTATGTCGCCGCCGCGCCTGTTTACAACGCGGACGGTGCGCATTCTGCCGTCAAGCCCTTCTATATCAATATGAAGATGGCGCTCCGCCGTATAAAAGCGGTAATCGAGCACGTCTCTTATCTTTTTTCCGTTTACCGAAACGAGCGACTCTCCCGGGAGTATGCGCGAGCGCGCCGCAGGGGAGCCGGGGGTCACCTTCGCAATTTTAAAGGACACGAAAAAACCTCCTGTCAGAAAAAAAGAGGAGGACTTTTTATCCTCCTCATTTTTGTTTTACGCTTCGGAAGTTTTTAAGATCTGTCTTCCGTTATAGTATCCGCAATTGGAGCAAGCCTTGTGCGGAGCCTTTATTTCCTGACACTGAGGACATTTTGACATGCCCGGCAAATCGAGCTTCCAGTTTGCACGTCTCTTATCTCTTCTCGCCTTCGAAACCTTCCTCTTCGGTACTGCCATACCGAACACCTCCCTTTATAGAAATCATTAATTATTTTGCTTATTTATCGTTATCCAGAAGCGCTTTAAGCTTTAAGAGCCTCGGATCAACTTCTTTTTTACTGCACCCGCAGTCTCCCTCGTTAAGGTCATGGCCGCACGTGGGGCAAAGACCCCTGCAGTCCTCGCGGCAGAGCACCTTCATGGGTAAATAGCCCACAAGAAGCCCCGCAACAAGCTCGTCCGTATCGAGACGGTTCGATGAGCTTATAAGTACCGCGTCGGAGTCAAGCATAAAGCCGCTCTCGTCATCCACCTTAACTATGCTCTCAAATTCAAAGGACACAAGCCCTTTTACTTCTTTCAAGCAGCGGGCACATTCGGATAAGTACTCGCATTCGCATTTTAAGGACAGCGTAACGCAGTCCATAAGGTTCTTAAATACCATTTCGAACCTTGCGCCAGAGGGAAAAGTCATATCGCTTTGTGCCTCAAGCGCGCCGACGTCCGCAACGCCGCTTACGGTCATGGAGCTGTCGGGCTCGTTTAAGACTTTCGTAAGATTTATCTGCAAATGCGTTCACTCCCGTCATAGGGTGACAAAAAGCCACGCATGATATTATACCTTCAAATTATGCGCTTGTCAATGAAAAATACGCCAAAACTTTAGGATTTCACGAAATTTAAACGGTTATTCTGAACAACACGCCCGCCTCGGCACTCCTTCTTTTCAAAAATCTAAAAGTACATAAAGAATACACCGAGTAGTTTTTGCTATTTTGTTTAAATTGTGTATTGTGAAAAAAGGTGTGCTGTGCTAATCTTATATCCAGTATAATGAAATACATATGTGTATTTATAAGTATATCATATGTGCGTATTATTTGGGAGGTTAAATTCATGAAATATCCGAATCTTTTTCAGAAGGGCAAGATAGGCAATCTTACCATAAAGAACCGCGTTGTCGTTACGGCAATGGGCATGGGCGAATCAAACGGCGACGGCATCGCCACCCGTGAGTACATCGACTACGTTACGGCCCGCGCAAAGGGCGGTCTCGGTCTTTTTATCACCGGCGTTATAAAGATTGATGAAGAGTACGGCCGCGGCGACGCTTTCCATCTTTCCGCGGACGAAGACAAGCACATCATGTCCTGGCGCCGTCTCTGCGACAGCGTTCACAAGTACGACACGAAGATATTCGCTCAGCTCTGGCATCCCGGACGCCAGACCCGCTCCAACATGATAGGCGGCAGACAGGTCGTTTCCTCCGGCAACGTGCCCGACAGCATCTTCACCGACATTCCGCGTCCGCTCACCGTTGAGGAGATACACGCCCTTGTTGAGAAGTTCGCGTCCGCCGCTGCCCGCGTAAAGCGCGCAGGCGTTGACGGCGTTGAGCTCCACGCGGCGCATTCCTACCTGCTCCATCAGTTCATCTCCCCCTCCATTAACAACCGTACCGACGAATACGGAGGCACCTTTGAGAACCGTATGCGCATAATAAAGGAAATCGTTGACGCGATACGCGAAAAGTGCGGCCCGCAGTTCCCCGTTTCCGTTCGTATAAGCGCGGTTGAGAACGTAAGCTACGGCTACGAACTTGACTACGGCATAAAGATTGCCGAGTACCTTGACAAGGTAGTTCATGTTGACCTTATAAACGTAAGCAACGGCGTTGCAGAGTCGAGCCAGACCATCCAGGAGCCCCCCACGTTCCCCCAGGGCTGGAAGATAGACAACGGCCGTCAGATAAAGAAGCACGTAAGCGTTCCCGTAGTGGCAACGAGCCAGATACGTCAGCCCGCATATGCCGACAGCCTTATCGCCGAGGGCGCGGTTGACTTCGTAGCCGTTTCCCGCGGCCACATCGCCGACCCCGAATGGTGCAACAAGGCAAGACGCGGCGAGGATCTCGCAATACGTCCCTGCATCTCCTGCCTCTACTGCTTCACCGGCGCAATGCAGGGCCTCGGCGTTCGCTGCGCCGTAAACCCCGTTATGATGCGCGAGGATGAGCTTTCGCGCCTTGAGAAGACCGGCGACGGCAGACTTGTTGCCGTTATCGGCGGCGGCCCCGCAGGCCTTGAGGCTTCCCGCATACTCGCGGAGCGCAAATTCAAGGTCGTACTCTTTGAAAAGACCGACAAGCTGGGCGGCGCATTAAATCTTGCAAACAAGCCGCTTCACAAGGAGCGCATCGACTGGCTTATCGACAACATGACGTATCAGGTAAAGAAGCTGGGCGTTGATATAAGACTCAACACGGCTCCCACCATCGGCGACTTAAAGGCACTCGACCCGTATGCCGTATTCGTTACCACCGGCTGCGAGCCCCTCTTTATCCCCTTCCCCGGCTATGACAAGCCGATAGTTCACTCCGTAGTTGACTACCTCAAGGGCAACGTGGACTTTGAAGGAAAGAACATCGCCGTTATAGGCGGCGGCACCACCGGCTGCGAGACGGCTGAGAAGCTTGCCGTTGTGGGCAAGAACAAGGTAACGGTAGTCGAGATGCGCGAGGACATCGGCCTTGATATGTACCGCCTGCCGCGCCGCGACTTCATGCAGAGGCTCGACGCGCTGAATGTTGAGAGAATGCCCAACAGCAAGCTTAAGGAAATCACCGACACGGGCAACGTCTGCGAAAACATAAAGACGGGCGAGACCGTAAGCGCGAACTTCGACGCGGTAATCATGGCTCTGGGCTACGCTTCG
>JAFOLN010000070.1 GCA_017419325.1 Clostridia bacterium | reverse complement strand
TGGTTCTAAAAAGAAATGTTGTTAGAGCAGGAAATATGCTTTAAATAAAGAAAAAAGCCTTTTTACAATCCCTCCGTCTGCCTTCGGCAGACACCTCCTGCCCGGAGTCCCCGAAAAATACGCGAAGCGGATTTTTTGGGGCGATTCAAAAAGGGAAGGCTTGGTGCGTCCGGGGCAAAGTCCGGGCGGCTTCCCGCCTTGCGGGAAAGTCGGACTCCGCTTTTTCCTTTACTTTTTCCCCAGAAAAAAGTAATAAAGCCCGTGCTTTCTGCACGGGCTTTTTTTGTCGTAAGTAAAAGGTTTACTTATACTTTCTCTTTCTTGCCGCTTCGGACTTCTTCTTGCGTTTTACGCTGGGCTTTTCATAATGTTCTCTTTTACGAAGCTCGGAAAGAACTCCCGATTTCGCACACTGGCGTTTGAATCTGCGAAGCGCACTGTCCAGAGACTCATTCTCTTTTACTCTTATTTCCGACACGTTCTTACACCCCCTCCGCATTTACGCCTGTAATGCAAGGTACGCAAAGCATACAAAACACTACATTACAAATAGCATTATACTAAAACAGCAAACTTATGTCAAGACTTATTATTAAAACATCGCGGGCTATTTTGCAACGATATTCACGATTTTATTCTTGACATATATTTCCTTGACTATTTTTTTGCCCTCGACCGCCGTCTTTACGGATTCGTTTTCATAAGCGAGGGCCAGCGCCTCCTCCTGTGACGAATCCATGGGCAGCTTAATGGTGCCGCGGAGCTTGCCGTTTACCTGTACGGCTATCTCGATGCTCTCGTCCACCGTCTTCTTCTCGTCGAACTCGGGCCACTTCTGCTCTGCTATCATTCCTTTGAAGCCCGCCATGCTCCAAAGCTCCTCCGTAATGTGGGGCGCGAAGGGATTAAGGAGCGTTATGAATGTTGCAAGCTCGCCGCGGGTTATCTTCTTCTCGGCGTATATGTCGTTGAGGAGCGACATGAGCGTTGCTATGGCCGTGTTGAACTTAAGTATCTCTATGTCATTCGACACCTTCTTTATAGCCTTATGCATAGCCGACTCCATCTTGGGCGAATAGCCCTCCTCGTCGGTCAGGATGTCGTAAAGGCCGAATACGCGGTCTAAGAACCTCTTGCAGCCGCGGATGGACTGGTTCGACCAGGGCGCCGCCTTCTCAAAGTCGCCCATGAACATCTCGTAAAGGCGCATGGTGTCCGCGCCGTACTCGTCTATTATCTCGTCGGGATTTACCACGTTGCCGCGGGACTTCGACATCTTCTCGCCGTCCGCGCCGAGGATCATGCCGTGGGAGGTGCGCTTCATGTAGGGCTCCTTCGTGGGCACTACGCCGATATCGTAGAGGAACTTGTGCCAGAAGCGGGAATAGAGAAGGTGGAGCGTGGTATGCTCCATACCGCCGTTGTACCAGTCCACGGGCAGCCAGTATTTCAGTTCCTCCGGATCGGCCAGGGCTTTGTCGTTGAAGGGATCGATGTAGCGCAGGAAGTACCAGCTGGAGCCCGCCCACTGAGGCATGGTGTCTGTCTCGCGCTTGGCGGGTCCGCCGCACTTGGGGCAGGTGGTGTTGACCCAGTCGGTCATGGCGGCCAGCGGGCTCTCGCCGTCGTCCGTGAGCTCATAGCTCTCGACCATCGGCAGCTC
>JAFOLN010000069.1 GCA_017419325.1 Clostridia bacterium | reverse complement strand
GGAAATATAGCGAAGGAGACGAAAGCGTGATTTTTTCTTTTGGCATGGGCATACCCGCGTTCACCGTCTTTCTTCAGGGGATAATAAGCTTCTTTTCGCCGTGCATACTGCCGCTTCTGCCCGTATATCTCGGGTACCTTTCCGGCGGCGGCGCGGCGGTGGACGGGGACGGCGCGCTTCGCTACCGGCAGAGCCGCGTCATAGTGGGAACGCTGTTTTTCGTTATAGGCATAAGCTTCGCATTCTTTCTTTTGGGGCTCGGCATGACGGCCGTGGGCAGCTTTTTCGGAAGCCACAGGCTCATCCTTGCCCGCATAGGCGGCGCGGTCGCCATACTTTTCGGTATGTACCAGCTTGGGGTATTCGGAGACTCAAGGCTTCTTTCCACCGAGCGCAGGCTTCCGTTTATATTTGAAAACCGCGCCATGACGCCGCTTACAGCGCTGGTGTTCGGCTTCGTTTTCAGCTTTTCATGGACGCCCTGCGTAGGCCCCGCGCTTTCAAGCGTGCTCCTTATGGCGGCGTCGGCGCAGTCGCGGGCGGCGGGCTTTATGCTCATAGGCGTATATACGCTGGGCTTTGTCATCCCGTTCATCCTTTCGGGCATATTTACGACGCGCCTTCTTATGCTCTTTAAGAAGCACAAAAACGTTGTGCGGTATTCCATGAAGGTGGGCGGCGCGCTCATGCTCATCATGGGCATAATGATGATAAGCGGAGCCATGAACGATATGACGGCGAGCCTTTCAAGGTACGGCGCGGCGGAAGAGACAGAGACCATCGCCGAAGAGGAGAAGACGGGGAGCGAAGACCCCGACAAAACGCCCGCGCCCGACTTTGAGCTTACCGACCAGTACGGCATGATACACACTCTGTCGGACTACCGCGGCAAGGTGGTATTTTTAAACTTCTGGGCGACATGGTGCCCGCCGTGCCGCGCGGAGATGCCCGATATAGAGAGCCTCTACGAGGAATACGCGGCGCAGGGAAATGAAGATGTGGTAATTCTGGGCGTGGCCTTCCCCGATTACGACAGGGAGCAAAGCGAACGAAAGATTAAGGACTTCCTTTCGGACAACGGCTATACGTACCCCGTGCTCATGGACACGGAGGCGCGCCTTTTATGGGAGTACGGCATAACGGCGTACCCCACAACGTATATGATAGACCGCGACGGCAATCTCTACGGCTATGTGGTCGGGGGAATGTCGCGGGAGGTAATGGAGCAGATAATAGAAGAGACGCTTATGGAGAGCGGCGGATAAAAAACGAAAAGGAGAATTTCTTATGGAAGAAGGCAGAACTGCACTAAAGAAGATAAAAAAGCTTCACGACGAGGTGCTGGGGCTTCTTATGGAGCGCGACAGGATGACGTATTTTGAAAGCAAGTCGCTTCAGATACGATACAATGAGGCGCTTGAGGGACTGCCCCTTAAGCTTCAGAGGCTTCAGATAGACGCGATGAAGCTCAGGTTCGTGTTTGCCGCCGTGGAGAGCGGTTCGACCCGCGAGGAGGCAGAGAGGCTTGCCGAGGAGGAGCTTTATCAGGACGAGCTGTTTTATGAGATGCAGCTTAATCTGAAGGACCCCCGCGCGTCCCTTTCCGAGGACGAAACGGAGGAGTTGGAAGAGATTTACGAGGAGATACTTGAGATACTGAACCCCGATCTGAACCCCTATCAGACGCTTGACACCGCAAGCCTCTTCATAACGGCGGCGTCGGCATATGAATATTGTCAGAAGGACGCGCTCGCGGAGGTTCTTAAGGAAGCGAGGACGTTTAAAACGCCGAACCTTGACGAGATGACGTCCGCGGAGCTTTCCGAGCGTCAGAAGACGCTCAAAACGGCAAGAGGGCAGATAAGAACGATGATAGAGGACATGGAGGATGAGTTCCCATTCGACAAGGCCGATATGCTCGAGGATGAGGACGAGCTTGAAAAGGAAAAGGCGCACCTTAAAGAGTCCATCGAGGCCATGGGCGCGCTTGTAGAGCAGTTCAAGGAGAAGCTTTCAAAGGCCTGACGCCGTGGGAAACGCAGCATCATGAAAAAAAGAATACTGCCCTAATTAGAAAGGAATAAGTACATGAAAAAGAAGGTCATAAGCCTTATCGCGGCTCTTTGCATGGCAGTGACCGCGCTGCCCGCGGCGGGGCTTGCGGCAAACGCGAAGACAATTACCGACGACCGCACGGGCGAGTCTATATCCTACGAATGCAGTGAGGGAACAATCACCGTATCGGGCGACGTTTCCGCTTCCGCGCCCGTCATTATTGCGGCATACGATGAAAGCGGGAAAATGCTCTCCGCGAAAATACTGAATGAGTCGGGAGCCGAGGATATAAGCGGCACAGGCAGCGCAAAGCTCATGTGGCTGGGCGGCGATTTTACGGCAAAGAGCCGCTTTGTTCAGTTTATTCGGGGCGAGGAGGTGGCTTCCGGAAATATTTTTAATTTTGACAAAAGCACGGGAACGATCACCGGATTAAGATACAAAAACGTGACAAAGCTTATAATACCCGAAACGATAGACGACGTTGCCGTGACGGGTATAGGCGACAGTGCGTTCTCGGGCTGCAGCGAACTTACGTCTGTGACCATACCGGAAGGTGTGACGGGCATAGGCGAGAGCGCATTCTCGGGCTGCAGCTCCCTTATGTCTGTGACGCTTCCCGAAGGCGTTGTGAGCATAGGCGGGAGCGCGTTCGACGGCTGCAGCTCTCTTGAGTCTTTGACGTTTCCCGAAAGCGTGACGAGCATAGGCGCGGGCGTGTTCCGCGGCTGCAGC
>JAFOLN010000068.1 GCA_017419325.1 Clostridia bacterium | reverse complement strand
CGTAAAGCTCATGCGCGCCCAGAAGGGCGTGCGCTCAAGAAACACGCGCTTGCCGCTTTTAGGCGGTCTCGGCCGAAGCAGCGCCGCGGGCTTACTCCCAAGCTCCCGCATGCATACGAAGAGCGCCGACAGCGCCGTACATACGACGGCCACGCCTATGCACCACAGCGCGATGTCCCATTTGAACGGCGTAAGCGCGCCGGGAATGTTGTAAAGTATGGCGTAGGCGTTCATTATGACGGCGGGGAAAATGCGAAAGCCCAGTACAAGCCCCAAAAATCCGCCGATGACGCTGGCCGCCGCCGCATAGATAACATACTGGGCGGCAATCCGCGCCGACGAAAAGCCCAGCGCCTTCAATACGCCCGTCTGCGTGCGCTGCTCCTCCACCATGCGCGTCATGGCCGTGAGGCACACAAGCAGCGCCACCGCTATGAACATAACTGGGAACACCGCCGCTATCGCGCCGACGCGATCGGCGTCGGTGCCGTAGCCCTCGTAGTCAACAAAGTCGCGCCTGTCGAAAATGTACCATTTCGCGCCGCTCTTAAAATCGTCTATCTTCTTCTGCGCGTCGTTTATATCGGCCTCGGCGTCCGAAAGGCGCGTCTCGCCCTCGGCTATGTCGCGCTCGGCTTCGGTTATCCTCGCCTGCGCGTCAGAAAGCTCGATGCGGGCGCGTTCAAGCTCCGCTTCGCCCCGCTCTATATCGGCGCGGCTCCGGGAAAGCGTCTTTTCTGCGCTGTCAAGGCTTTCTTTGCCCTCTTTAAGCTCAGCCCTTTTTTCCGAGACCTCCGCCTTCGCCGCCTCTATTTTCGCGGCCGCCGCCGAAAGCTCCGCCTTTTTACCGGAAAGCTCCTGCTGTGATGCCGAAAGGGCGGCCTCTGCCTCATCAATGCCCGGCACGGGCACGGGGAGCGACTTCGCGGCTTCAAGCTCCGCTTTTTTCGCCAAAAGCTCATCATACGCCGCGTTATACGAGGAGAGACCCGCGCTGTATTCCGCCTCCGCGCGGGCTATGTCGGCCTCCGCCGCCGAAAGCTCCGGTTCGGCTGCCCGTGCCGTATCGTCATACTCAGCCTTTTTTGCCTCAAACTCCGACATGGCGGCCGCGTAGTCGGCCTTTCCGTCCGAAAGCCGCTTCTCTTCCTTTGAGAAGCGCGCCTTCGCGTCTTCATATTCCTTTTTCGAGGAAGCAAGCTCGTTCCTGCCTTCCGACAGGTCCTGCTCCGCCCGAGAAAAGTCGGCGCGGGCGCGTTCAAGCTCCGCGCTTTCATCCGCCACGGCCCGCTCTGTACGCGCGGGCAGAAGCGCCGCTGACGCTTCATCAAGAACGTCGTCGTATCTGTCGAGAAGGGCAAAGTATTCATCGGAGAACGCCCCTGTGTCCTCGTCTTTTGAAAGTGTTATGTAAACATCCGTGTACGCGGAATATGCGAACGCCTCCTTCGGTATAAGGCAGAAGGCGTCTATATTGCCGTTTCCTATGTTTGTGCTGCCGCGGTTAAACGAGATGTAAAGCGGCGACTGCACAATGCCTACTATTTTGAACGTGTCGCGTTTCAAGCTGTCCGAAAGCGCCTTTTCGCCGTCGTTAAGCGACAGCGTGATCTCACAGCCCGGTCTGAAATATTCGGGGGTGCGGGTGTTCGTTTCCACAACGCATTCGTCTGCCGCCTCGGGGAGCCGTCCCTCAATAAGGCGCGGCACGTTCTCTTTGTCATCGGGCGAATACGCCATGGCCTTTACGGTGACTTCCTTCCCGTCCCCGCTTTTTGCAAAGCAGTCGAGATAATACGAGCCCTGTACGCCGCTTACGCCCTCAATGGCTCCTATGGCGGCGATATCCTCCGAGTCAAAGCCCGCGGTCGAGATTATATGCATATCCGAAAGGGCCTGCGCCTTGAAATACGCCTCGGCCGTATCCTTCATATCCGGGCAGGTGGAGCGCACGCCCGCGAAAAAACCGCAGCCCAGCGCGATTATCGCAAGTATGGAAAAAAAGCGGTTCTTTGTGCGCCAGAGGCTTCGAAGCGTGTTCAAAAACAGAATATCCTTCATAGCCTTACCACTCTATCGTTGACGGGTCGGCGGGATGGGGATTCTCCACTACGCTGTGAACACGCGCGCTTTTAAGCTCAATTACGCGGTCAGCCATGGGAGAAATGGCCTTATTGTGGGTAATGACCACCACCGTCATGCCCCGCGTCCTGCACATGTCGTAAAGAAGAGCGAGTATCGCCTTGCCCGTGTTGTAGTCGAGCGCGCCGGTGGGCTCGTCGCATAAAAGCAGCTTCGGAGCCTTCGCAAGCGCCCTCGCTATGGACACGCGCTGCTGTTCGCCGCCCGAAAGCTGGGCGGGAAAGTTGTTGCTCCGCTCCGAAAGCCCCACTGCCGCAAGCACCTCGTCCGGGTCAAGGGAATGCTCGCATATCTGCGCCGCCAGCTCCACGTTCTCCCGCGCCGTAAGGTTGGGCACAAGGTTGTAGAACTGGAAAACGAAGCCGATGTCGTACCGTCTGTAGCGGGTCAGCTCCTTTTTTGAAAAGCCCGCTATGTTTTTGCCGTCTACGATTATCTCGCCGCCGTCGCAGGAGTCCATGCCGCCAAGCATATTCAAAACGGTGGTCTTGCCCGCGCCCGACGCGCCCACTATGACGCAGAATTCGCCCTTCTCTATTGAAAAGGACACGCCGTCGGAGGCGGTTATGGTGACCTCGCCCATCTTATACCGTTTATATACGTCTCTAAGCTCAACAAAGCTCATACCGTTCTCCTTACGCCCGCTTCGCCGCGACGACTCTGTATATCGGCTGGCCGAGGGCGACGAATCTGTCCTCGTATTCCGTGGTGCAGTTGTCCCCGGCATATTTGGAGTTATGTAAATCAAGCGTCAGCTCCTTTAAAACGAAGCCGCACTTTGAAAATTCGCACAGCGAGAACTCGAAAAGGCGGGCGTTGTCCGTCTTGAATATGACCTCGCCGTCGGGGGAAAGCACCTCGATGTACTGCTTTAAAAAGCTCTCATGGGTAAGGCGGCGCTTTTTCTGGCGCGACTTCGGCCACGGGTCGGAAAAGTTCAGAAATATCTTTGCGACCTCGCCGGGAGCGAACATCTCCGTCAGGCGCGCCGCGTCCTCCGATATGAACTTAAGGTCGGCGATATTTTCCTCCTTCGCCCGCTCCATCGCCATGATAAGCGCCTCGGGCACCTTCTCAAGGGCGATATAGTTGAAGTTCCTGTCCTCGCGGGCGCACATTTTCCTTAAAAACGCGCCCTTTCCCGCGCCTATCTCAAGATAGAGGGGTCTGTCTTCGGAAAAAAGCTCCGAAAAGCGCCCCCTCTGCGCGAAGGGGTCTTCTATCATAACATCCGCGCAGCGAAGGAGCCGCGGCGCCAGATTTTTCTTTTTTCTCATCCGCATTTATATATTCATCCTTCTTTTTTGGATAAGACCATTATACACGCGAATTTTTAAAAAGTGTACCCTACATATTAAATAAATCAAAAATATCCGTCTGATTGCTTTCGGGAATGCCGCGAAGCATGCCGTGGTCGCGGAAAAGCTCGATTACTGTCTTTGAAACGCCGGTGCGTGTCCTTAAATCCTCAACCGTATCGAAGGGGCGCTCATCTCTTGCGTCCTTTATGCTTTTCGCCGCGTTCTCGCCAAGTCCCGACAGTGCCCTGAAGGGCGGCAGTATCTTTCCGTTTACTATTTTAAAGTTCTTGCTGTCCGACTCGTAAAGGTCTATTGGCAGAAACTCAAAGCCGCGGCGGTACATCTCGTAGCATATCTCAAGTATGGTATATATGCTCTGGTCCTTCTGTGTGGGGTTCACCGACTCGTCAATGCGCTTCATGTTGCGGCGCACCTCATCGATGCCGCGTGCCATCATGTCCGCGTCGAAGTCGTCGGCGGCCACGCTGAAATACGCGCAGTAGAACGCCAGCGGATAATGCACCTTGAAGTAGGCTATTCTGAAGGACATGAGCACATACGCCACCGCGTGGGCCTTGGGGAACATATACTTTATGCGGCGGCAGGACTCAATGTACCATTCGGGCACGTCGAAGCTCTGCATAAGCTCCACCCATTCGGGCTTTAAGCCCCTGCCCTTTCTTACCGACTCCATTATGGTAAACGACTCCTTTTTCGGAAGTCCCTTATGGATTAAGTACATCATTATGTCGTCGCGGGTGGAGATAACGTTCTTTAATGTAGTCGTGCCGTTAAGCACAAGCTCCTGGGCGTTATTGAGCCACACGTCGGTGCCGTGGGACAGGCCCGCTATTCTTACAAGCTCCGCAAAGGTGGTGGGCTTTGTGTCCACAAGCATCTGACGGACGAACTTCGTGCCGAACTCCGGTATTGCCACGGTTCCCACGGAGTGGATTATATCATCGGGCTCAAGCCCCAGCGCGTCCGGGGAGGTGAATATGCTCATGGTGGCCTCGTCGTCAAGGCGCACGTCGTTTATATCAACGCCCGTAAGGTCGGTAAGCACCCTTATCATGGTGGGCGCGTCATGACCGAGAAGGTCGAGCTTCAGAAGATTCTCCTCGATGGAGTGATACTCGAAGTGGGTCGTTATTATATCAAGCTTCTGATTGTTCGCGGGACGCTGTATGGGGCAGAAGTCGAATATCTCCTTATGGGAGGGCACGACTATAAGGCCGCCGGGGTGCTGTCCCGTAGTCTGGCGCGAGCCGGTGCAGCCGAGCACAAGCCTGTTCTCCTCGGCGCGCCCCACGTGCTGTCCCGTCTCCTCAAGGTAGTGCTTAACGTAGCCGTAGGCCTTCTTCTCCTTTAATGTGCCGATGGTGCCGGCGCGGTATACGAAGCCCGTGCCGAACATTATTTCCGTATTCTTATGGGCCGTCGCCTGATATTCGCTGGAGAAGTTCAGGTCGATATCGGGCGACTTGTCGCCGTCAAAGCCCAAAAACGTCTCAAAGGGTATGTCGAAGCCGTCCTTCTTCATGGGTATGCCGCAGTGCGGGCAGTCCTTCGCGGGCATATCCGCGCCGGAGCCGTATTCACCGTTTACGAAGAACTCCACATGTTTGCACTTTTCGCATAAATAATGGGGCGCAAGGGAGTTTACCTCCGTTATACCGTCAAGATACGCAACGAACGACGAGCCGACCGAGCCTCTTGAGCCCACGAGATATCCCGCCTCGTTGGACTTGAGCACCAGCTTCTGCGCTATGGTGTACATGGGGGCGAAGCCGTGCTTTACGATGGGCGTCATCTCATGCTCAATGCGCTCCCTCACTATGTCGGGCAGGTCGTCGCCGTATATCTCCTTCGCCCGCGTCCAGACTATCTTTTCAAGGTCCTCTGCGGCGTTCGGCACGTTCGGCGGGAAGCTGCCCTCCGCGATGGGGCGTATCGGCTCCATCATGTCGGCGATGAGATTCGTATTCTCGATGACGACGCGGCGTGCGTCGCTCTCGCCGAGATACGAGAACTCCTCAAGCATCTCGCCCGTGGTGCGGTAGTAAAGCGGCGTCGGCACCTCGTCGTCGAAGCCGCGTCCGCTCATGAGTATGCGGCGGAATATCTCGTCCTCGGGATTTAAAAAGTGAACGTCGCCCGTCGCCGCAACGGGTATGGAAAGCTCGTCTCCCAGTGAGAGTATGAGCTTATTGTGAGCCTTCAGCTCCTCCTCGTCCTTCGCCCGCCCCTTATCTATAAGAAAGCGGTTGTTGTCGAGGGGCTGTATCTCAAGAAAGTCATAAAACTGCGCGATGTTCACAAGGCGGTCGTGATCCGCGCCGTCGAGTATCGCGCTGTAAAGCTCGCCCGCAACGCAGGCGCTGCCTATTATAAGCCCCTCGCGGTGAGCCATGAGCTTGCTTTTAAGTATCCTCGGGCGCTTGTAATAGTCGTCTATATGCGCCCACGAAACAAGCTTATAGAGGTTCTTAAGCCCCACGTAGTTCTTTGCGAATATTATCTGATGATACGATTTTAAGGCGGTGGTCTTTACCTGCGCGCCCTCGGCGAGGGCGTTTATCCCCGCCGTTTCCGTAATACTGTAATCCTCCGTAAGCTCCCGCGCCATTTTTATGAACATCCCCGCAAGCACGTTCGCGTCGTCGCAGGCGCGGTGATGATTGAAGCTGTCCATCTCAAGATGGCGCGCAAGCGTATCAAGCTTGTGGTTCTTTAAGTTCGGATAAAGCGCCCTCGAAAGCTCCACCGTATCAAGGGACGTCTGCGCCTTTTCTATGGCGAGGCGCGACTTCGCCTCGTTTAAAAAGCCCATGTCAAAGGGCGCGTTGTGGGCGACCATAACGCCGTCCCCGCAGAATTCCAAAAACGCGGGCACGGCCTCGTCCTCGTATGGCGCGTCCTTTACCATGTCGTCCGTTATGCCCGTAAGCTCGGTTATCTTCGGCGGTATGGGCATGCCCGGATTTACGAAGGAGGAAAACTTATCGATGACCTTCCCGTCCAGAACCTTTACGGCGCCTATCTCAGTTATGCGGTCCTTCTTACGGGAAAGACCCGTGGTCTCGAAGTCAAACACGATGTAAAGGCCGCTTAACGGCTCGTTTTTGCCGCCTTCCACTATCTTTTTCGCGGCTCCGTCCACATCGTTTACAAAGTAGGCCTCCACGCCGTAAAGTATCTTTATGCCGTGCTTCTTTGAGGCCTTCATGGCGTCGGGGTATGCCTGAAGGACGCCGTGATCCGTCACGGCAATGGCCTTGTGACCCATAATCTTCGCCGCGGCGCAGAAATCGTCTATTGAATTTGTGGCGTCGAGCGCCGACATCTGCGTATGAAGATGAAGCTCCACCCGCTTCTCTGTGCAGGTGTCAACGCGCACCGTCTTATCGCATTCCATAAGGTCGCTCATGTCGAGCACCACGTCCCCGGTGAACCTGTCGGTGCCCATGACGCCGCGCACGATGAAGCTTTTGCCCTTTTTCACGGCTCCCGTCACACGGTCCACGGCAGCCTTGGGGAGAAGCTTCTTTACGCGCACAGAGTCCGTCCTGTCCGTTATGTCGAACACGATGAGCGTGCGCCCTTTTTTCGTGACCTTTACCTCGCTGAAAAATACGTCTCCCCGCACGGTCACCTCGCCCGTAAGGTGGTTCGCCTTGTCCATCTTCGTCGGGGGCGTGTAGATAACGCCGCCGAATACGACTTTTTCCATATCCGCCGCCTTTTCTTCGGCGGGCGGCGCGTCCGCGGAGGGCTTTTCGGCTGCGGGCTTCTCTGCCTTTGCTTCTTCGTGTGCGGGCTTCTCTATTGAAGCATTTTCGGCCTTCGGCTCTTTTTGTGCCGGCTTCTCATCCGGCGCTTTTTCGGCTTTCGCTTTTTCGGTCTTCTTTGCCGCGGGCTCCTCCCACGGCGGCAGGTCGCCGTCCTTTTTTCCCGCCTCGCCGCATATCTCCGCCGATATGTCCGAAAGGCGGTATGTCTCCTTTATCTGTCCGAAAAGCTCCGAAAGCGCCTTTGTGTCATACATGCATGAAAAGCCCAGCTTCATGTTTATGCGGCGCCTCTTACGGTCTACCGAAAGCTTTTTTACACTGCATATATCGTCAAGTTCCTTTGTTCTTCCGTCGAACTCCACAAGAGTGAACCGTTCGCTTAATCTCATTCGTCTACCTCATTTTATGTAAAGTGCATAGTCGCGCTGCAAAATCGTATAGTCTGTCGTTTTGCAGCGCGCACATCTTTCCTCTTATATCATACCATAGCTTTTATCTCTTTAAGAAGCTCTGAAAGAATTTTATCCTCGGGAATCTTTCTTATTATCTCCCCGTGCTTGAAGAGCACCGCCGAGCCGCTTCCTCCCGCTACTCCCACGTCGGCCTCTCTCGCCTCTCCGGGGCCGTTTACGGCGCAGCCCATGACGGCCACCTTTATGGGGGCGTTTATGTCCTTTATAGCCTCGCCCACCGCCTTCGCTATGGGTATCATGTCGATCTGGCAGCGTCCGCAGGTGGGGCACGATACGAGGCGCGGCCTGTCCGTAAGCAGTCCCACGGCGCGAAGTATCTCCTTTCCCGCGTGAACCTCCCTTACGGGGTCGTCTGTAAGCGATACCCTTATGGTGTCGCCTATGCCGTCGCAGAGAAGCGAGCCTATGCCCACCGCCGATTTGATTACGCCCATCTCATATGTACCCGCCTCCGTAACGCCCAGATGGAGCGGATAGTCGCGGGTGCGGCTCATGAGGCGGTACGCCTCGATGGTGGTCTTTACGTCGGAGGATTTAAGGGATACGGCGATGTCGTAAAAGCCCTCCTCCTCTAAAAGCTTAATGTGCCCGAGCGCGCTTTCAACTATGGCCTCGGCGCATACTCTGCCGTATTTTTTAAGTATATCCTTCTCAAGGGAGCCGCCGTTTACGCCGATGCGTATCGGTATGCGCCGCTCGGCGCAGGCCTTTACCACCGCCCGGACACGCTCCTTTGCGCCTATGTTGCCCGGGTTTATGCGTATTTTGTCGATGCCCGCGTCCGCGGCGATGAGCGCGAGGCGGTAGTCGAAGTGGATGTCCGCCACAAGCGGCATATCGGTGCCCTTTCTTATTTCGTAAAGGGCGCGGGCGGCCGTCTCGTCGGGCACGGCAAGCCTTACTATATCGCAGCCCGCCTCCTCAAAGCGGGCTATCTGCCCCAGCGTCGCCTTCGGGTCGCGGGTGTCGGTGTTCGCCATGGACTGCACCGAAACGGGCGCGCCGCCGCCTATCTCTATATTTCTTACCTTTATTTTTCTCGATGCCATACAAATTCTCCTTTACGACGGCAAAAGCTTTACTATGTCCTGATATGCGATGAACACCGCAAGCAGAAGAAACGCCACAAGTCCCACGAAATGCACGAGGTTTTCCTTTTCGGGGGGAACGGGACGGCGGGCAATGAGCTCGAATATCATGAACACTATGCGCCCTCCGTCAAGGGCGGGCAGCGGCAGGAGATTTACCACCGCAAGGTTTATCGTTATGAACGCCACGAGCCGCCAGAAGCTCTCCCAGCTTACCTTTATGGCGGAGGATATGGCGCTGCCGACTCCGATGGGGCCGGAAAGCTCCGTCACGCCCACCTTGCCGCGCACAATATCGCCCAACGTCACCCATATGAGCTTCGCCGTGGCCAGCGACTTATAGAACGCCGTCTGTATCGTGCCGCCGAACGTGGCCGGCTCGGTGGTCACATAAAAGTCGGTATATACAAGGTGATACGGCTTGCCCT
>JAFOLN010000067.1 GCA_017419325.1 Clostridia bacterium | reverse complement strand
TTAAGGAACAACACGGGCGGGGGACTTCAGAGCATCGTAAGCGTGCTTGACGAGATACTGCCCGAGGGACAGATAGTAAAGCTCGTTGACAAGGCGGGAAACGAAAAGATATACTCCTCCGACGCGGATGAGATAGACCTTCCCATGGCGGTTTTGGTGAACGAATCGACGGCCAGCGCATCCGAGCTGTTCGCGGGGTCGCTTCGCGATTACGGCAAGGCAAAGCTTGTGGGCACAACGACCTACGGCAAAGGCTGCGCCATTTCCACCTTCCCGTTAAGCGACGGAAGCGTCATATCAATTGTGACGGAGATGTATTACACCGCCTCGGGAGCGAATTTCGAGGGAGTGGGCATTGAGCCCGACGTGGTTGTGGAGCTTTCAGACGAGCAAAGAAGGCACATCTTCGCTCTTGACGAAAACGAGGATCCGCAGCTTCGCTCCGCGCTCGACATACTGAAGGGCGAGTAAGATTAAAAGATAAGAGCGGCGACGCTCTTATCTTTTTCATGCTTTAAGTCAAAAAAACTTGTATTAGTTTTGTCGTTATGATACAATAAATATAACATAATTTTCAAAAGCAGCGGCAGTCTATGCCGTGTAGTTAAATTTTCGGAGGTGCGCTAATGTATTCAAAGCTTTTTGAGAAAGGCAAAATAGGTAAATTGGAAACGAAGAACCGTCTTGTAATGACGGCAATGGAGCACGGTCTTGCAAACCTCGACGGCACTCCGTCGGAGGATATGATAGCCTACTATGAGGCGCGCGCAAAGGGAGGCGCGGGCATCATCATCACCGGTATTACCCGCATAAACGACGAGCACGGCCCCGGCGCGCTCTGCCAGCTTTCCGTAACGAAGGACAGACATATAGAGCCTCTTTCGAGACTTGCTCAGGCCGTTCAGAGACACGGCACGAAGATAATCATCCAGCTTCAGCATCCCGGCCGCGAGGGTATGATAAAGCTCAATTCCGAGCCCTTCTGTACCGCTCCCTCCGCCATCGAGTGCAAGCTTTCAAGACAGCCCACAAGAGCGCTTGAGAACAGCGAGGTAAAGCAGCTCGTGCAGCAGTTCATCGACGGTGCGGTAAGAGTAAAGAAGGCAGGCTGCGACGGCGTTGAGATACATGCCGCTCACGGTTATCTTATTAACCAGTTCTTAAGCCCCTACACCAACAAGCGCGACGACGAATACGGCGGCAGCTTCGAGAACCGCATGCGCTTCATAACCGAGATAATCACCGGTATCCGCGAGAAGTGCGGCTCCGATTTCCCGCTGCTCGTTCGTCTTACCGTTGACGAGTTCTTAAATCAGACCGGCGTAAAAGAGCCGTACATAGACTTAAAGGAAGGCATCAAGATCGCGCAGGCTCTTGAGAAGCTCGGCATAGACGCGCTCGACGTAACGTGCGGCATGTATGAGACGGGCGTTACCTCCATCGAGCCCATTTCCTTCCCGCAGGGTTGGAGAGGCGACCTTGTAAAGGCCGTTAAGGACAGCGTTAAGCTTCCCGTTATCGCGGTTTCCGTTATCCGTGAGCCCGAGGTTGCAAATTCCTACATCGAAAACGGCATCGTTGACTTCGTTGCATCCGGCAGAAGCTGGCTTGCGGACGAGGACTGGGGCAGAAAGATGCAGGAAGGCCGCGAGAAGGAGATACGCAAGTGCATCTCCTGCATGCACTGCTTCGGCAGCCTTATGCAGGATATGATGAAGGGCGTGCCCTTCGAGTGCGCAGTAAACCCGCGCATGGGACGCGAATATAAGTACGGCTTCGAGAAGCCCGACGTTGAAGGCCACAAGGCGATAGTTGTAGGCGGCGGCCCCGCAGGCATGATCGCGGCTCAGACGCTTGCAATGCGCGGCACCGACGTTACGCTCTATGAGAAGGCGTCCGAGCTTGGCGGCGCTGTAAATCTTGCGAAAATACCGCCCCACAAGGAGCGTATGCAGTGGGTGACCGACTACTATGTAAACGAATTTGAGCGTCTCGGCGTTAAGGTCGAGTTAAATAAGGAAGTGACGGCAGCCGACATCGAGGCTCAGTCGCCCGACGCTGTAATAATCGCGACCGGCGCGCTTCCCGTAGTGCCCGACACCATCCCCGGCATAAAGAACGACAACGTTTACACCGTTGAGGACGTGCTCGGCGGCAAGGCTCAGCTTAAGGATAAGAACATCGTGCTCGTAGGCGCGGGCCTTACGGGTCTTGAGACGGCCGAATACCTCTGCGCGGCAGGCAACAAGGTAGTTATAGCCGACATGGTAAAGAGACCGGGTCAGGGCGCTAACCCCACCAACGTGGGCGACGTTTCCATGAGACTTAAGAAGTTCGGCGCGAAGTTCATGATGCTTCATTCCCTCAAGGAAATAAAGGCTGACGGCGCAGTGCTTACGAACCTTGACACAAACGAGGACGTGACCGTTCCCGCCGATGCAGTCGTACTGTCGCTTGGCGAGAAGCCGAACAACGCGCTTTACAACGAGCTTAAGGAAAAGGGCGTTGACGTATATGTAACGGGCAACGCTATCCGCTCCGGCGTTATAGCTCCCGCAATGAGAACGGGCTATGAGACGGCAAGGAACCTCTTCGTAAAGAAGGAAGAAGAATTTGGCTTCGTTGCAACGGGCCCGATGCTCAAGAAGTTCATAAGCTACTCCATGATGGCCGACCAGGAAGGTCTCTA